>PBPF01000100.1 GCA_002724615.1 Verrucomicrobiales bacterium
ACAGTCGGCCCGGTGGACCCGGAGATCGGCGTGCTGCGGTTGGACCGAATGGATGGCAAACCGTTGGCAGTGGTTTACAACTTTGCCTGTCACCCGATCCAGAATGTGCCCGAGCGCGGAAACACGGCGGACATCACCGGCTTTTCCTCGAAGACAATCGAGGAAAACCTGGGCTGCATCGCGCTCTTCGTGCAAGGCGCCGGCGGCGACATTAACCCCATCAACTACAAGGACGTAAATCACCTGCTCAGCGCCGAGCCGTTGGGATTGATGCTTGGACTGAGCACACTGCGCGCCGTACGTCAGATCAAAACCGCGCCCGACCAGCGACTAGCGGTTCACAGCGAGATGTTGAAACTGCCACGCGCCGACCACGCCAAACGCATTGCCGAGATGGAAGCCGGGCGCACGAAATTGGCCGAGTCGCTCCGTGGCACATTTTTAAACCTAGATACATTCTTGCCACTGGCGGCGCGGTATGGCCTGTCGACTGACTTTCCCTCGCTCAATTCCTACCGTTACCTGCACGAACGCAAGATGAAGCGCGGTGGGCTGGAGAAAATGGACGAGCGCAACCGCTCCCACATGCAGGCATACATGGGCAACGTGCGCCGCATGGAGCAAATTACGCGCATTAACACCAACCTACGGCTGCTCAAGCGACACCAGTCCGAAGGNTACGGCAAAGGAATCAAGACCATCGACGTGGAGGTGGCAGGCCTGCGCGTGGGCGACTTCGTGATGGCCACGTTCCCGGGCGANATCACGGTGCCCATTGGTCTAAACATCAAGAAAGCCTCCAAGCACGACCTGACATTCGTGGCCGGTTATACAAACGGCTATATTTTCTATGCGCCCACCGCCGAGCAAATGAAGAACACCGGCGGTGCGCAGGAGGACAGCGATTGCCTGTTGGCCCCGGCGTGGCAAAAAACCTACGAGACCAAGGCCGCCGCAATCATCGGCCGGTTGTTGCAGTAGCTTAACGGCCGTCGCGCCGNTTNGGAGGNNCCGGAAGCTTGCGAGAGGTCAGCTCACGTAGATCTGCGGCGAAGGCATCCACATCCTCCTCGGTTGTATCCCACGAGCACATGAGGCGCGCGTCGCGGTCGCCGTAGAGTGTGTAAAAATGCCATCCGCGCTTGTGCAAGGCGGTGTTGAGGGCGGGTGGCATATCGATGAAGACGGCGTTCGCCTGCGTGGGGTGCAGGAATTGCAGGCCGCGAATTCCGCGCAGCGCGTGACGGAGGCGCTTGGCCATGCGATTGGCATGTGTGGCGTTCCGTAGCCAGGCGCCGTCCTTCAACATGCCCACCCACGGTGCGGCTAGGAAGCGCATTTTGCTGGCGAGTTGTCCGGCCTGTTTGTTTTGCCAGTCAAACTCGGTGGCCATGGTCTTATCGAAAAAAATGAGGGCCTCGCCTGCGTGCGTACCGTTCTTAGTGAGGCCAAAGCTGAGCATNTCGANGCCGGCCTTCCAGGTGATGTCGGCCGGGGGCACGTTGAGGCTGGCGACGGCGTTAGAAAAGCGCGCGCCATCCATGTGGACCTTGAGCTTGCGTCTGCGTGCGGTTTTGCACAATTCACGGAGTTGCGCGGGGGTGTAGACAGTGCCCAGCTCGGTGGACTGGGTGAGGCTGAGCGCGCCGGCCTTGGGGAAGTGCAGGTCGGTGCGNTTGCGGGCGGCGGNCTCGAGCGTGGCGGGGGATAGGCGACCGTCCTTGCCGGGCAAGAAACGCACCTTTGCGCCGCCGGTGAAAAACTCCGGGCCGCCGCATTCGTCGTTCTCCACATGGGCGGCCTCGTGGCAGAGGATGGCGTGGTAGCCGCGGCAAACGGAGGCGAGCCCAAGTGCATTCGCGGCAGAGCCGGTGAAGACGAAGAACACCTCGCAATCGGTTTCGAACAGCTCGCGCACGAGGTCGCAGGCGCGCGCGGTCCAGCGGTCTTCGCCGTAGCCGGAGGCGTGGCCGTCATTGGCCTCGTCCAGTGCGGCCCAGGCCTCGGGGCAGATGCCGGCGTTGTTGTCGCTGGCGAAGTGGCGTTTGCGGGCGCGGCTCATGGGGCGTCGCCGTTGGTACGGAATTTGCCGGGGGAAGTCAACGCGATCACTGCCGGGGTTTTGCAGGTGCGATCAGGTGTTGCTTGAAAAAAAGCGCGGTGGCGAGAAACTGGAATTCGCGGTTGAGCTGTTTTCGGAAGCCGTGGCCTTCGTCCTTGGCGATCAGGGACCATACGGTGTTGCCGTTGTCTTGCAGGGCCTTCTTCATCTGGGCACTCTCGCTGGCAGGTACGCGCGGGTCGTTGGCACCCTGGACGATGAGCAGTGGGCGGGTGATGTCGTCCACTTGGTTCAGCGGCGAGATGGCCTCGAGGAACTTGCGNATCTTNGGGTCACGTTCGTCACCGTACTCGGCGCGACGCAAATCTCGNCGGTAGNCCTTGGTGTTCTTCANAAAGGTGACGAAGTTGGAAATGCCGACGACGTCCACGCCACAGCGCAGGAAGCTNTTGAACCGGGCCATGCAGGAGAGCGCCATGAAACCGCCATAGCTGCCGCCCATGACNGCCACGCGGTTGCCGTCGATGCGCTGTTGACGGAAGGCGTGGTTGAGNACAGAGGCCACGTCAGTGACGGCATTGCCGCGGGCCATGCCATTGTCGAGCAGGAGAAACTTGCGGCCATACCCGCGGGAGCCGCGCACGTTTGGAGCAAGAATGGCGATGCCCAGCTCGTTGAGCAGGAAATTGTACTGCCTAAGAAAGCCTGGGCGCCACTGGCTNTCTGGGCCACCGTGAATCCAGATGACAGCTGGGCGGGGGCCGGGNAATTTTTTCTNGTCGGGCAGATAAATGAACAGGGGAANCTTCGTGCCATCGAAACTGTGCAGGTTGACCAGTTCGGGCTTGGCGAAGGTCGCGGCGTCGAGACCGTGNAGGGGTGCGGAGGTCCAGCGCTCAAGCTTTCCGGTGACTTGATTGAGCGACCAGACATCGCCGGGCGAACCGGGGGTGTTCTGGCTGAANCCCAGCTCAATACCGTTGGATCGCCAGTGGAGGCTATTAACGCGGCCGGCGGGCAGCTTGGGCGTATCGAGCTTGCCTGTTGTCAAGTCTAGCAGATGCAGTCGCCCGAAGCCGGCTTCATTACGGACATATGCTACGATGTTGCCCTTGGGGGACACTGCAAATTCCTCTACATCCCACTTGGCCTCGGGTGTCAAGACACGCCTCACGCCGGTTTCGAGGTTGAGCTGGCAGAGTTGCTGGAATTCTCCATCAGCATCGTCAGTAAAGAAGACAGATGTGATGTCGGGGCCGAAACTTGCTGCGCCGCGCGAAACCTTTCGGGGAGAGCGTTGGTTCATCGCAGACACAGTGCCGGAGGCGACATCGACGATGTGCAGGTAGCTCTCGTTGATGGAGATGTACTCGCGCAACAGTAAGATGGCGCTGTTTGGGGCCCAGTCCAGCACTTGCCATCCACCACCCTTGAACCGCGCCAGCTGCTGGGCGGACTGTGGCTTTGCGGCGTCCATTACGTACAAGTCGTAGTCATGGCCGTTGCGCTGGTTGGACATGTAGGCGATACGGCGGCCATCGGGCGACCAGTGGGCACTGGTGAACCGACTGCGTCCGTCAGACAACAGTATGGGCACCGGCTTCTCGCCATCGGGATTGACGCGGAACAACTGGAAGGCTTCATTGCCGCCCACGTCGCGCGTGAAAAGAACATCCCGACCTCTTAATGGCTGAAACTCAGCGCCTCGAATCGGCTCCGGGCCGTTGGTTAACACCGCCGGTTTTGCACCGGGTGCATTGACTAGGTGCAACTGCGCGGTTTGTTGTTTTGCGCCGCGCATCGTGATGAGCATCTCGCGCTTGCCCGGGTGCCAGCCTTGGAAGCGCACCATTCCCAGCCGCAGGTAAGGCTCAGCCTGTTTGCGCAGGGCGTCGGGAATGGCGGGTATGCCGTCGACCACCAAATTTGGTGGTGGCGTGGCAACGGCAGCCATTGAAGTAAGCAGTATAGGCAAAGTGGTACGGAACACGGCCCCATCGTGCGCATGCACGCCAAGTTGACAAGCCGTTTTCACGTCCTTGCACAATTGCCACATTCCCGCCATCCTCCGCCGATGCCGATTGTCACAAAACTGCTACACACCCGTTACCGTGTCGATGACTTGGAACGCACGGTGAAATTCTACACGGAGATTCTTGGGCTTACGGAGACACGCCGCCATAAGTCACCGCGGGGCTCGGAGTTGGTTTTTCTCGCCACGCCGAACAGTGAGGAGGAAATCGAGATTTGCTCTTACCCGAGCAGCGGCGGTGTGCAGGTGCAAGAGGATCTCACGCATCTGGCGTTTCAAGTGGATAGTCTGGAGGAATTTGAAAAGCACATTCAGGCGCATGGCGTTGAGTATTCTGATGGACCACACATGAAGGACAACGGCGGCGGGTTTGCGTTCATCGATGCGCCGGAAGGGTACGAGATAGAACTCATCCAAAAAACCCCCGGTGACTCCGGATATTAGATTTCTGGTAAAGTCAAAACCCCTTCTGGTTAATCCATGAAATCTACCTCGTGGCTCATTTTTTTCTCTGTCTTACTGCCCTCTCTTTTAAGTGCCAACAATAACGCCGCACCGCCCAGAATTCCCAAGCTGGACATTCGGTTCACCCAAAAGGGTTTCAAGACTGTCCCGGAGAATTTTGTGGCGATTTGCAATTCTGCGGCGATGACGATCGCACGGCATTACCCGGATCGAAAATTCAAGCCCATTCTAATCCCCAAGGCCAATCATGGTTATCCCGTGCAATTGGACCAAAAGGGGCCAAATGGAGAATCAATGATCATGCTGGCCGTTTCGGATGGCTGGGGCTGGGCACAGATTGCCTTTCAGTTTTCTCACGAGTTCGCACATATTGTCATCAATCAGGATCAGCCAAGGGCCGGCCCCAACCATTGGATCAATGAGGCATTTTGCGAAGCAGCCTCCTACCATGCCATTAAGGTGATGGCGGAGGAATGGAAGACTCATCCGCCTTATAGAAACTGGAAAAGCTATGCGAAGCATCTCGACTCTTACGCGGGAAACTATCTGAAAAAGGAGAACGCACGTCCCGAGGGAATGGAGTTTATCCCGTGGCTGCGCAAACATGAAAAAGCGCTTCGGCTGGGGAAACGCTATCCGAACAGGGAAATCTATAAATATGTTTCCTACCAGCTTTATGGCTTGATTGGAAAAAATCCCAAACATCTTGCTGCGGTCGGCTTGCTGAATACTGGACTGAAAGATCAGGCACTCACCACCCGGCAATATTTGGCACGCTGGAAAAAAGTGCTCCCGCCTGCTCACAAGTCGTTCGCGGATCAAACCGCTGCTGTCCTCGGTTTCCCATTGTCTTCCCAGTAAAAACAGTCCGCCAAAGATTCTTATGTCATATCAAGTCATCGTTGTCGGCGTTGGCTCCATGGGAGCCGCAACTTGTTGGCGGCTGGCCCGGAAAGGCATCAATGTCTTGGGCCTTGAACAGGGAGCGCTCCCGAACCCTTTGGCATCCTTTGCTGGAGCGACGCGTGCGATAAGGCTTTCTTACACGGAACATCCGGACTATGTACCGCTGTTGCGCGGGGCTTACCGACTGTGGGATGAGTTAGGAGAGGAAGCCGGAGATCAATTTCTGGTTCGAACAGGCGCGGTTTATCTCGGAAGAAAAGAGGGATACATGGTGGGCGGTGCGCTTCGGGCCGCGGTGGAGCACAGACTGGAACATGAATTATTGACGAGTCAGGAGTTGGGTGAACGCTGGCCTCAGTTTCAGGTTGATGAAGCGGATGTGGGATTGTTTGAAAAGGAGGCGGGCTACGTGCTTTCGGAGCGGGCCGTTGGGGCCATGGTACAACGTGCTCTATTGGCGGGCGCGAAGTTGAAAGGGCACGTCGCGGTGACTGATTGGCGGACGGAGGGGGATGGCGTTGTAGTCAAAACGGATCAAGGGGATGTTCGAGCAGACCGGGTGGTCTTCACAGCCGGGGCATGGTCGGGAAAGGTTCTGGAAGAATTGAAGGTGCCCTTGAAGGTAACTCGGCAGGTCCTCGGATGGACTTGGCCACAGTGTCCAATGGACTTCACAGCAGAAAAATTCCCGGTCTGGGTGGCGGATGCAGGCGATGGAGCGGTACACTACGGATTTCCATTGACGCCGGATGGATCAGGCGGCGTGGGACTGAAATCCGCGCGGCATTTCCCGGCCTTGGAAGTCAATCCGGACCGCGTGGTCCGTGAAGCTTTGGAGGGTGATGAAGACGAAGTACGCAATGGGCTGCGCCGATTCGTTCCGAGTGGTGACGGACCACTGCTGTCTTTGCGCATTTGCCTCTACACAAACACTCCCGACGGGCATTTTGTCGTGGACCACCACCCCGAATGTTCGCATGCAGTAATTGCGTGCGGGTTCAGCGGACATGGCTTTAAGTTTGCCCCCGTCATGGGTGAAGCCTTGGCCGATCTCGCTGTGGAGGGAAAAACGGATTGGCCGATCGACTTTTTGGGGTTATCCCGTTTCGCAGACGCATGAAGATCACAGGCATCCAAGTTTATCAAATTGACCTACCTCTACACGAAGGCTCGTATCAGTGGTCGGGCGGCAAGTCGGTGCAAGTATTCGACAGCACTGTGGTGGCGGTGGAGACAGATGCGGGCATCACGGGCCATGGCGAGGTCTGCCCGCTGGGGCCGTTTTACCTGCCGGCTTATGCGCAAGGCGTACGCGCGGGCATCGGGGAACTGGGGCCGCATCTGCTGGGGGAGGACCCCACGCGGCTGGGGCCGTTGAACTGGCTGATGGACCGCGCGCTGCAAGGGCACCCCTACGTTAAGAGCGGGCTCGATATGGCGTGCTGGGATGTGCTTGGGCAGGCCAGCGGGCAGCCGGTTTGTGAGTTGTTGGGTGGACGGTTCGGGGATGACTTCGGGTTGTACCGTGCCATCTCACAGGAGGCACCGGAAGCGATGGCGGAACGGATCGCGGGCTACCGCGCAGAGGGATACCGACGTTTCCAGCTAAAGGTAGGCGGCGATCCGGCGGAGGACATCGAGCGCATTCGGCAGGCGCGGTCAGTGCTGGAACCGAGCGACAAGCTGGTGGCCGATGCCAACACGGGTTGGACGCAACACGAAGCCGCTCGCGTGGTGCGCGCCGTGCGAGATTTGGATGTGTACATTGAGCAGCCCTGCCGCACGTATGAGGAATGTCTAGCCATTCGCCGCCGTACGGACTTGCCGTTTGTGCTGGATGAATGCATCGACAGCCTGCGCCCGTTGCTGCGCGGCCATGCGGATGGGGCGATGGATGTTGTGAACCTGAAGATCAGCAAATTAGGTGGCTTGACGAAACTAAAACAGGCGCGCGACCTGTGCGTGGATCTCGGTATTGCGATGACGATTGAGGATAGCTGGGGAGGCGACATTGTTACTGCCGCCATCGCTGCGCTTGCCCACGGGACACCACCGGAGTTGCTGTTTAGTTCCACGGATTTCAATAGCTATGTGACAACCAGTATTGCCGAGGGTGCTCCACAACGGGCGAATGGACGATTGTCGTCCTCGACCGTTCCCGGTCTTGGTGTTGTGCCGCGCATGGAGGTGTTGGGCGAGCCGGTGTTGGTCATTCGTTGACTATTTGTCGGGATTTTTCACGCTTGATGCGCGTTGATCACGCGCATTTATTTTAAGGTTAAAAACCAACCTGCTTTTTTCATCAAAAACGGACAGTTATGTGCGTTGATGCGTTGGCATGGCGTTTGCTTTAATCATTTCAGACAGGCAATTGTAACAGCCTCAAAAACCAACAAGATTTTTGTGAGAGGAGAAGTAAGGTCTGTGACATGCCTCGATTGAAGGGCGGCGTTCCGGCTAATGGAGCGTCGTCCTTCGCTTTTTAGGATTCGGTTTTTCTTTTTCCGCCACACTGAAGTTGCGAGGCGGGCTTTACATGTAGCCTGAGAGTAGAGTCATAACGGCAACATAGATGAGGCCGAGGAATCCAAGTATGCCAAAAATCAGCATGATGGTGAGAATCCACTGGGGTTGTTCCTCCATCTTGCGGGAGCGACCGCAATATTGGTCATAGGCCACTGCATAGGCGGTGAGAGCGACGGCGGGCATGACGATGGAGACAAGACCACCAAGGATATAAAGCAGGATGGCGCTGGCGTTGGCAAGGTTGGCGCGGAGCGCGGGGTCGGTGTCCGGACCGGCTGGATAGAGGGCGACGTCGAGGGCGATGGCACCACCGCCAAGCAGGCTGATGACAAATGGTGCGATGGCGGACTTGGGGTTCTGGACGATGAAAAGGATTCCGACGATAGCGCCGACGGCGGGTGTCAACATGTTGAGGACCTCGACGATGGAGGTGAGGAACTCTAGATCCAGCACCGCGGCAAGAATCATGAGGGCAACGATGAGAATGCCGAGGCCGAGGGGGGCGGAGACGATGTATCCAATTTTTTCCTCTGTGTTGAAGGCGGCAACCATCATCCAAATCCAGCCGATGAACAACATGATGGCGCCTGGAACAAGTATTGGCAGTTTCAGGAAACCCAAGCAAATGAGTAGCGGACCGAGGAAACTTACGAAAATGGAGTAAGCCAGAAAAAAGATAAACCCTTGCCGGTCGTTGGCGACCAGCTGGCCGCTGAGTTTCATGGCTTTGGTGAATGGCATGTTGTAGTGGGTGCAGAGGGGGAGGGTGAAAATCCAGTTGGCGGCAAGAAACAGAGGCAGCACGACGGCGAGGACACCGCCAAACATTGCAATGAGTTTGTTTAAGAACGTGAGTGCGCCAAGTGATGAGAACAGTCCGGCAAGTATGGCAAAGGACGAAGATACGGCGGCGTTCAGGTAGGCCATCATTTCCTCCGGGCTTTGTCCGCGGCTGATGTCGGCCAGAGAGCCCAAGGCGATGCCGATCGTCTCGAGCAAGGATTCGACCTCAGGCCCGACCATGTAGGGGTCGAAGTTGTACAACGTGCCCCAGATGATGAGCAGGCCGATGAGAGGTGAGAGGGCGACACCGAAGAAGGTGACGAGGTAGGCGAGCATAAGGTTGACGAACTTTGAGGAGAAGCCAACGAACATGGCGCTGAGACCGATGCGGCGCAGGCGTTTTTTCTGGAGAAAGAAATTGAAGATGCCAGCAATCATGGGGCCGCCGGGAATGATTAGGGCGGCGGAGATTAGGGCGAGGATGATGGCGAGCCAAGTGCCCAGCAGGAGGATGAAAGGGTTTTTCACAAAGAAAACGCCACCGTTATAAAAGCATGTGTCGGCTTCGAGATCCTGCTCACGCTTGGTGATCTCGGTGAGTCGTTCCTCGTCGAGGTCTTCCTCAAGCAGGGCGGCGGCTTGCTTCTTGGGCTTGGCTGGTTCTCCGGGTGTAGGTGGGGCTTCGCCTGGGGCAGGCGGCGTGGGTGGACCGTCGGGAGTGGGAGGGGTGGGCGGTGCACCGGTAGCGGGTGAAGCAGGAGGTGTGGGAGGTGTAGCAGGCGCGGCTGGGGCCGCCGGGGCGGATGGTGGTACCGGAGGAGCAGCGGGCGCGGCGGGNGGGGCTGGGGGTGCTGGCGGAGNGGGNGGNGCGGCAGCACCGGGAAGTTGGACGCCGGGGATGTTCGCCAGCGGGCCGAAGTCTGGCAGACCCTCGTACCAAGCGCGGTCGGTGGGCAACACTTGGCCGCCGGCAAGGTAGGTGTTTAATTCCTCAACCGTGTAGGGACCAAAGCGCTGGCCGTTCCTGTCTATGTGAACCTGCAAACTCGCCGGAGGATAACCATGTTCGATGGGTCGGGGCAAGGTTAGCGGGGTTTGCGTTTGACTTCGACTGATGGCAGGGCATGTTTCGAGGATGCGATGGGCTTGTTTGGCAATTCTGGTACTGGGAGCTGGATGCGACGGCGGGCACGATCATGTGCATGGTGACTGGGGAGAGGATTTGCCGGTGGCGTTGGAGCAGGCAAGGGAGCAGGAGAAACTCGTGTTGGTAAACTTCACGGGGTCGGACTGGTGCCCGCCGTGCCGGATGTTGCACGATCAGGTCTTGTCGCGGCAGGAATTTGTCGATTATGCGGAAAAGCGGTTGGTGTTGGTGGAACTCGATTTTCCAAGGCAACGCCCGCAGACGCCAAAACTGGCAAAGGCCAATCAGGAACTAGCGNGCCGGTTCAAGGTGGATGGGTTCCCAACGTTGCTTGTGCTGGATCAGACGGGGCGTGAGTTGGATCGGCGGGAGGGGCTGCATCACCGCGAGCCAAAGGAGTTGTTGGCGTGGTTGGATGGATTCAAGCCGGCCAANTTGCCTTCTGTTGCGCCCGCGAAAAAGGGCGACTCTGTTAAGGAAAACAATGGCTCCGGTAACGCCACCGGAAAATAAAGCTGGTTTTTCGGAANAATTTCTGNCAATTTTATCACGGTTCCCAACGTTGCCATGGTTATGCGCGATCTACACGAATCTACCGATACAGAGTCGGCGGAAGCGACGGAGTTGATTTCCCAACAGGAGAAAAGCGACACGCATCCCGCCGGGCCCGCAAACCCCATTCAGCCGCAGGTGAGNGTTACGGCTCTGCTGGCGTTGGTGCTCAGTGTGTTTGGATTGCTACTGGTGCCGGGTATCATCGGACTGATTTTAGCGGTTGTAGCGCTTTGGCAGATCAACCGCAGCGACGGCCAATTGATCGGCCGCGAGATCGCGGTAACGGCACTAATCCTTTCCACGGTACTGCTGGTGTATCACTTGATCCTCTGGGGATTCGTAACAGCGGCGGCGGCAGCGGCGGGATTCATGATCGACTCGATCGACGGTTTCTTTGGCTGGATTGCCAGCTGGTTTGAGTAGGGATGAAAGCCGCCTGAGCGGTTAATCCTTCTTGAGGGGAGCGGGGGCCGTGTCGGCCTCCAGTGCCAGCTCCTGTCCACCAACCTTGTATCGACCTTGGATGCGTAGCCGACCATCGATGGTGGGCGACTTATTCATATCCTCACGGCCCCGTTCCTTCAATTTCTCACTGGCATTAGTCTCGGCTTTTTTTTCGGCAATCTGGGTGTCCCGGATGGCCAACGGGGCACCGTGCTGATAGAGGAAACCATCAAAGTCCACCAGTTGGCCGGTGGTGATGTTGCGTCCGCTGGCGTTGAAGTAGAACAGCGGATGTGTATTCCGGGCCGTGGTGACGCTTGCAGCGCCGCGTTTGCGCAGCATCAGCTTGATTTTGCCAGTAGCGCCGCCTTTGCCGTCCACGGCGATAAGGTAGGTGGTGCCGGGCACGCAGGTGAGCAGCACTTTGCTCTGGGGAGTATTGCCAGTGTTGTCGTTCCAGTAGGGCTTGGCAGTTGGCGCGGGAAGCAGCGCACCTTGCTGGATGAACACTCCGAGAGTCGTGTCAAAATTGCTGCCCTGCGTGCTGATGGACAGATCGACGGGCTGCGTTGCGGTGTAGCTGTACCAGACGGATTTGCCCTGAAAATTCCGGTAGACATTTTCAGCACCGCCTTCGCTGGTGGCGCGAGCGTTGGAGCCGTCGATTGGGCGGAGTAGATCCTTGTCCTCAATGGGCCAGCTTTTGGCCACCATGTCGTGGGGTGGGGCGGGCTCGTCGAGCAAGTTCGTGTTGGATGGCGCCGGGGTGGCGGGATTGGTTTTTCCGGCGGGGCTGGTGCCTACTGGTGGGCGGGAAATGATGGGGTTATTAGGACGACGACCCGGCGCACCCGTTGGAGCGCCTCCACCTGCACCCCCCGCGTTGTTGAGGCCATTGTTGCCCTGACGTTTCGATGCTTGGGCAAGAATGGGCAGGTTGGCGGCGGCAAGCATTACGCGGCCTTTGTAGACAGAGCCGTCGGCGTCCTTGATGGTTACCTGGCCATTGTTTTGTGTCAGTTNCAGGTTTTGGAGTACTTTNAGNGGCTTAGGCTGGATGGTTTGGGCAAATTTCTTTTCCTNTAGATTATAGGTCTGCACGTTGCCGGCAAGATTCCTGGCAGCAGCAGGCATGTTCATGGCACCGGGTTTGGCTTGGGCACGGAACACACGCGGCTTGAGCGCGGCAGCTGCAATGCCCGCTCCACCGGAACTGGCATCATCGTCCTTTTTGGAAAGTCGCTTCTCATCTTGATCCTTGGCGGATTCAGTATTTTTTCCGACACGCATTTGATCTGCGGCTTCTCCTGCCAGTTTGGCTTTATCCTGTTCGTCGGCATTTTGAGGCTCAGGAAGGGTAACCTTGGCCATGGTGCCGGGGTTGTCTTGCGGTTTGGTGGGGGTGGCGGGGCGTTGATTAAAAATGGATAGAGCCAGCAGACCGACTCCCATGGCGGCGAGTCCGCTGACGGCCCAGCGCAGGAAGGCGGGCCAAGGCTGAGCGGCAGGCTCGGGCGCATTGGCTGACGAACCATAGGTGCGCCGAATCTCGCCCTGCAGCATTTGACGGGTCGCCTCGTGCATGGCGGGGGGATCACCCAATTCCTCGCGGCGGCGCTTGGCGTATGCCTTGAGCCACTGCTCGGTTCGGTTTTTCGGTTCGTCCGACATTGTGTCCTATTCTTTAGACGGCATAACCTCCACGTTTTCCTTAGAAAAAATTCTGCGCAACACAGCCTCGAGCTTGTCGCGGCACTTGCTAAGGCGTGAACTTACCGTTTTTTCGTTTAATTTCAAGGATTTGCTGATTTCACTGTACTGCAGATCGCCGAAATAGCGCAGCTCAAGAATCTCCTGACAAGGGCCGCCGAGCTGCTCAAGGGCCTCGCTGACTAGACGCCATTTCTCGTCGCGCAGCATTTCGGAATCGGGCGAAGGCAGTGGGCTGGCGGGATCGAGCAGGCGGTTGCCCTCATCATCCTCGGCTTGCAGGGAGAGTGGGGCTAGTCCGCCCCCGCGCTTGGCGGCCATTTGCTTGGCGCGATAATCACGCGCCTTGTTGGTGGCGATGCGAAAGATCCAGGTTTGCAGCGCACTGCCACCCTTGAAATTGGCAAGGTTCTTGACGACGGAGAGGAAGGTTTCCTGACAAATTTCTTCGCTGTCTTCCCATGTATAATCGCCAGAGAGCTGGTGTACGAAGCGGCTGGTGGCAGCGTAGTGAAGGTCGAAAAGCTCATCCCAAGCAACGGAGTCTCCCTCTTGACAGCGGGAGATCAGCGCGTGCTCGGCCTCACGATCCATACGCCCAGTATAGTTCACGCCTGATCGCCGTGCCAGTTTTTCACCATTCACCGCAACATTTTGTGAAGTATCCTTGTTCAAATCTCTGGTCTGTTTGTCTTTTTGATCGATAGGTTTGAGTTGTCAGTTGCCATTACTGGCGGCACTTGATTGAACAAGGATCACTCCACCAACAGTTCCACTGGCGCTGCCTCGGCCCGTACCTCGGGCTCGTAGTACTGGTACGCCACCGACTTGGGTGCCTTGGCCTTGACGGGGTATTTGGCCTTCAACTCATACTCGAACTGGACGGGCTTCCCGTTTTCAATCTGGCGAAAATACAGCGTCACTTGACGACCGGTGATGTTGAAACGCTCAATCAGTCCCTCGTCCTTCAGGCCCTGAAAATATTCGGGCAACACTTGGAAGCCAGGCGGGATGCCCAAGTCCACCAATGTCATGTCCGCGTTGCCTTCATCGTGATAGGCTACGGTCACATTTACGCCCAGTGTATCGTTCTTCTTCAACGTGGTGGTGTCATATGCCACGTCGATGGTCAGCGGCGGTTGCTGCGC
This sequence comes from Verrucomicrobiales bacterium, assembly GCA_002724615.1. Classification (GTDB taxonomy): domain Bacteria; phylum Verrucomicrobiota; class Verrucomicrobiia; order Limisphaerales; family UBA1100; genus UBA6614. The sequence goes on from PBPF01000100.1 coordinate 13,779, forward strand.
GGGCGGCTCGCCGGAATCGGCCCAGGGCTCGTAATGGACGCCCACAATTTGGTACGCGAGGTTACCTTTCCCCGAGGGCTCGAGCACCACCGTGTTACGTCCGGGCTTTACGAGGTGGCGCAGGCTGATGAGGCGAAACACGTCGCTGGTGTCGGGCGTAATCTCCACACGCTGGGCCGCCTCGCCGTTGGCGATCACCTCGATGGTAAGGTCGTTCTCCGTGCCACCCGCGCTGTCTGTGCCCGCCAGCAGCGCGCGCATTGCATGCACCGTTGCGCTGGTGGAATGCCATGTGCCACGCGCGTCCTTCTTGGCGATCAACCAAGCCAATGCCTGGTGCGCCACCGCTGTGTGACGGCGAGCCTTTAAAAATGCCTGTGCGATGATTGCAGTGGTCTCGATTTCCTGCGTGCCACCGCGTCCATGCATCACGCCTTCCACGGCGGATTTCCAGTGTGCCAGCTTATCCTCGACGATCTTCGCCGTTTCCAGACGATTGATCACCTGTTCTGCCTCCTTTCGTTGGGCCGCCGCCAGTGCGTTGGCGCACAGGCCCAGCGTGTAGTTGTCATTCTCGTTGGCCATGTTCGCGGCAATGTAGTCCATCGCGCGCGTGAGCTTGGGGTCAACCGGGCCGGACTCCGCGAGTGCCCACGCGATGTATGCCGTTGTTCGCAGCTTTGCGCCGCGGAAGGCGTTGATCGCCCCCTCGGCAATGCCGCCTTGGGTAGGCGTCCACGAGCCATCGCCAGCCTGCTGGCTCATCAACCAATTGCGAGTGCGCTCGATCACCTTGGGATCCACGTCATGCACCTTGGCCATGTCGGCAAATTCCATCAGTCCGTAGGCAGTCAGCACGTTGTGCGCTGGTGACTTGCCGAACCACTCGAAGCCACCGCCGCGCACCTCGTAGCTCAACAGCCGCTGGTAGCCGATGTTGATGAAGTTGCGCGCCTTTAACTCGATCTCGGGCTTGGTCATCTTGTTGCGGATCATGTAGTCGAGCACGAGGATATTTGGGTAGGTAGTCGATGAGGTTTGCTCGAAGCAGCCATGAGGCATCCGGAAGATTCCGTCCAGTCCCTCCACCACCTGACTGAATGCGCCGGGGTAAACCTTGACGAATAGGTCATTCGCGCCGTTGATGGCGTTGGCAGGGATGGTAAACTCGCGGTTGAGGTTGGCATTGAGTCGACCGTTGAATACCTGCTCATGCCGGCGGCCGTCAGGTTCCACGCGCACGCGGCGCTCCACTGCGTCGGCCATTTCTGATCCGAAAGCCTTCAGCGTAAGCGCGTGGCTGCCGGGCTTGAGTGCCTCGAGCGTGAAATAGACCCGCTTGACCTCGTTCGGGGCGATTTCCAGCGAACGCGTCGGCTCATCGTGAAGCCGATACCAGTCGCCTGCCTGCAGTTCCAGTTTTACCGTTTGCGGTTTTTCCAGATAGTTGAATACCGCCACTGGCACACTCACCTGATCGTGCTGTGTGAGCGCCACGGGAAAGTCGATGTCCACGAAGAAGTCCTGAAACACACGGATGCCTGTTGTAGCCGAGCCCAGTTCGCCGTTTTGCGACACAGCACTCATGGCCAGCCGCCAAGTGGTGATGGAGTCAGCCAGTGGCACATCCAGTCGCGCGGTGCCCTTGTCGTCGGTGATCAACTCCGGTTTCCACAACAGTGTCTCCGGGAAATACCGCCGTACTCGGGTGGGGGCCTTGAGCTTAGCTCCGCCGGGCCCCATCCTTTCGTTCTTCATCGGCGCGGATTGGTCCGTTGGGACAGCTGTTTCTGCCATAAGTGCTTGAGGTTCAGGCATCGCCGCTTCCATAGTTTCTTCTCCCATCGCCATCTGGTCTAGATCCATTCCTTCCAAGGCAAAGCCGCGCGCTGCGTCATCTGCATTGAACCTTAGGGCATTGTTGAACTGATCACGGTTGCCAGCGGTGGACTTGTCCGTTCTGCTGTTAACCAGCCGTGACTGCAATACTCCGCCATTGGCATTAACAAACATGGCAACCAGCAACAGGGGAAGCGCGACCAGTGCGGTGCGGCTGAAACCCAGCCATGCGGCGCGTCGGGTATTGATTTTCTCCAGCGCGCTTTCACTCGTTACAGCCAACGCGCCCGCCACCAAGGCCAGCAGCCCATACACGCCCAACAGTGACCAGCCTGCCGATGCCATGTCCAGCGAGCGGGGGGCAATCGCCGCCACCACAGCCACGGCGATGGCTCCGCCCATTGCCAAGAGAAACGCCCATGGCAAAGGTGCCAGTGCCTTGCGAAAAAGTGGCATGGTTTCCAGTGCTCCGTCCGTCTTGGCGCGATTCACCCACCATGCCAGCAGGCCAACCACTGCTATCACATCAAACAGTGCGAAGCCCAGAAACAGGTAAGCCAAGGCTTCGTTGCGGGTTGACTGGTAAATCCAAAGGGCGAGCGCGGCGACTAACAGCGGGATGGTGATGCCAAGAATCCACCACAGGTTCACACAGCGCATCGCCCGGCGTAACTCGTCCGTCTGTCGCAAACCAAGGTCCGCTGGTTGCCGATGGCGAAACTTGAGCACGCCGCAGACAAGAATTGGCAGCAGCAGCAGGAACAGGATTGCGAACGGGCTTAGTACGGCGGTGGTGGACATCGTGCGCTCATGCAATTGTTTGCGGGCGCCCACCGACGCGTGTTCCTCGCGCACTGATTTCTCGAGATTGTCCTGGGCCTCATTTTTTTCGCGGCGGACTTGTTGTTTTTTTTCGTCAAAGTTCATTCCGGCGAGTGGCACGATGTCATCCTGGGCTCCATTACCCTCAGCCGCGGCAAACAACACTACGGCAGCCTCGGCAATGTCCGGGTCAGGCTCAGGCAGAGGCGCAGGCTCGATGAGGTCGCGCGGCTGAACCGGGGGATTTGCCCGCAACTGAAATCGCGGTTTCAGGATTTCCTCTTGGATGGCGAAGTACACCCGCTCCAAGCCCGGCCGCATCTCGGACAGGGCAAACACCGCCTCATCCACACCCGCCAGCCCAAGGGCCGCCTGCGCTGGCTGGCCGTCACCGCGCCGGACAATGAAGTTCAGGATAGCTTTTTCTCCCGGCCGATAAGTGTCCTTGTCCAGCTTGGCTTCGATCTTTAGACGGTCCGCCCGCCGCACTTGGATGACCTTGGTGTCGCCGCCAATGTTGCCATCGGGCCGGATGCGGTAGCCGCGCAGTTCCAGCGTGCCAAAGAGATCCGCCGGCAGATCCAGTGCCAACGCGCCGCGGCCTTTCTCAATCTCTACGGTCTTCATCAATACCGCCCGCCTCCCGCGTACAACGTCGATAAAAATCCGCCCTTTTTGACTTGGCGACAGGATGTCGATTTTTGCCGTGTCGCCGGTTTGGTACACCGCCTTGTCTGTGCGCATGAGAAATGCGTCGGGCTGGCGGTCGATGCGCAGGGTGGCAACGCGCTCGGCCTTGACGCCCCGCGCATCCTCAGCGCCTACTCGCAGGCGAATTTGAGCATCGACAGGCGTGAGCTTGACCTTGGCAATACCCGCGGAGGAGGTCTCGATCTTTTCACGCGTGCGGCCGATGGTGAGCTTGGTCTTTGCGGGTCGTCCGTCGGGATAGGCAGTCAGGATATAGACCGTGTTTTCCACGCCGCGTACCAGCGCGCCGCTCTCGGGAAACACCTCGATGCGGATGGGCTCTTTGGTCACGATTACCTCGCGAGACTTCTCCAGCTTATGGTCGGCCGCGTCCACTACTTCCGCTTTTAATGACACGAATGCATCGCCACGGTTGCGTTCCTGCCCGACGAAACCGGACTTCAGGCGAAACTCAAAATCAAACTCGCCCGCCGCATTCAGCTCGCCTTCAATGGTCTCGAATGCCCGGAACCGTTCGATAAATTCAGATGCCGTGAGCTTGAACTTCCCTCCTGCCACCGGCTTGCCGAAGGTGTATTGTGCCGAGATGGTACCCTTCACGAGTTGCCCCGGCTGGTAAAAGCCCTGCTCGACGCCGAGGTCGATCTTGAAGCGCGGCAGCTTGTAACGCTCCACGCGCACGGTGCGTTCGGAAGTGGTGTCACCTACCGTCGCGAAGATCGTGTAGCTGCCGAGGTTTACCTGGTCGGCCAGTTCAAAATCTTTCGCAAAGATGCCAAACGCTGAGGTTTCACCCGTTCTCTTGAACACCTTGTTGCCTTTGGCGTCCTGTACCTCGATGACCGCCTTGCGCCCTGCCTCTGGTCTCAGCCCGGCATTTGCCAGCGATAGGGTGCGAATGTGAATCTTCTGCCCCGGCTGGTACATTGGCTTATCGCTGGTGAGCAGCACGCGAAATGAGCGGTTCAGTTGCACTGTGTGTTCTACCGCGCCTTGTTTGTCGCCGGGTAGCATGGCCCGTAGTTTGTACTCGCCTTCAGGCAGGTCAGCCGGCACCTCTGTGGAGACCTGTGCGAAGCCCTCATCATCGGTCTGCGTGCTGACCATCCAGATCTCGTCGCCCTCGACAGAGACAAGGCTCACCTGCACATCAGCGTTGGCGGCGGGCGTGTTTTTCTCCCCATCGCGAACCGCCACTCGCACGGCCGCCGGCATACCGGGCGCAATATTCTTGGGCGCAAATAAAGTCGCCTGCCGGGCGTCTGCCTTCCGGCTGTTGATGCGTTCCAGCTCGGTCTTGCGATTCTCATTGATCACCTTCGCTTCGGCGCGAAACTTGCGATGCTGTTGTTGGTTAAAAAAAATGCCACCCGCCACCAGTAGCATCGTTAGACTCGCGGCAATGGCCCAAAAACGGCCGCTGCCCATCCAGACCACCTCGGGCTCGATGATGACATTCTCCGGTGGAGGTGGCGGCTGGTTTTCTGTGACGCTCTCCATTACCTGCTCCACGAACTCATCCGGCTCGGCGGTCGCGTCCATCCGCGTGGACAGGCCAGCAAGGAAGACTTCCGCCGTGCGCCGTTGATCTTCGCTTTGCGATAGCTGGTCGGCCATGGCCAGTTGGCGGCGGATCTCCTCCAGCTTTCCCGGCGTGGCAGCCAGTGCCGAAAGTTCGTCCAGCTGCGCGTTGGAGATGTCGCCGTCCAGCAGTTGGCCCAGCAATTCCTCAAATCGTTCGTTGTCGTTCATGGTCAGGCTTCCTTTAAATGGTTGTCGATGCACTCGTGCAGTTGTCGGCGGATGCGCAGCAACTGCTGCCTCACGGTGGCAGTCTTCATGTCAAACTCCTCTGCCAAGCGGGTGGCGTTGCGGCCCTCGCGATAGCGGGAGTGGACAAGGTCGCGACTGCGGTCGGGCAGACGATCCATGCACTCGCGCAGTGCCTCCACTTGCGCGGGTTCGTAGGGTGGCGCGTCCTGCTCATGAAGATCGAGCAGGTGCTGTGTGAGTCCTTCATGCAGGATGCGGCGGTGCCGATTTTCCTTGCGCAGCTCGTTCCGGACGAGGTTGCGCGCGATGCCGCGCAGCCATTTCCCGAAATCGCGGTTAACGTCAAAGGTGTCCAGCTTGCGATAAGCCTCGACGAAGGCATCCTGCGCAAGGTCGTCCACCCAGTCCGCGGCAACCCCGAGAGAACGGACGAATACGCGCAGAGAGGCGTGGTGTTCCTTTACCAGATCCTCAAAGCGTTTGTGGCCAATTGCCCCGTCCATCAACCTATCTTGTCGCGACCCAGCGAGGTGTGACAGTTTTTTTTGTCGCCGGTCTCCTTGCCGACGTTTTGGGTGGGAGGATGAGCGGGCGATTGTGCGTTTATATTGTCATCGCACTTTTCATCCTCTTCCTCTTGGTAAATCTAACCCGCCGCCTCCTGATCAAGCCCATCCCAGCATAATCCATTTCCCTCGAGCGCAGGCTTCACTGCCTCCTCTCCCCTAAACCAGACCTTGCCGTAGACATTGGCCCCGCCTAAAATCCCATCATGAACGTCGCGTGGCAAACAGCACCTCTGGTGCTTGCACTGTCTTGCGCCACTCTCCTCGCTGCTCCTGTCTC
>PBPF01000101.1 GCA_002724615.1 Verrucomicrobiales bacterium
TCTGCTACGCCCGGCGCCACGGCATTGGCGCGAATGCCGCGCCGCGCGCACTCGCGCCCCAGCACACGCATCATCGCCATCACGCCCGCCTTCGCCGCTGCGTAGTTGGCCTGCCCAAAAAAGCCAACGATGCCCGCGATGCTTCCGAGGCTCACGATCGCGCCACCATCGCGCATCACTTCAAGGCCGTGCTTACTTGTGTAAAATACACCGTCAAGATTCACATCCATCACCGCGCGCCATTCCTCACGGCTCATCTTGGCCAGCGTGCGGTCGCGGATGATGCCGGCGTTGTTGATGAGAAAATCAATGCCACCCCAATCCGCCTTGAGCTCGCCCATCATCGACTGCACCGCATCCGCATCGCTCACATTACAGGAAATTGCCATGGCGCTTTTAGTGCGAACGCCATTCAGCTCCGCAACAATCGCTTCTGCATCAGTAGTGGTTTCGTCCGTGCCCGGATGATTCAAAGCCACGCGACACCCTGCTTCATGCAACACCCGAGCCGTCGCTGCCCCCAGCCCACGGGAACCACCCGTAACCAACGCATCCTTGCCACTCAAGTCAATGGAAACACTCATTGGAGGCGACAGTCTGACTCGTGGCGATCGTGAAGGCAAGCTGTAGCCCTGCTACACTATTTCACCTCGTACTTGCCATCAGGAAGTCGGGTTGGCAGCATATATCTTGGATCGGTGATGAGCTTGTAAATGCCTGGATCGTGTTTACGCACGAGGTCGCGATTGTAGAGCGTCCATTCATGTGCAATATCCTCGCGGCGGTGTTTCGCTTGTTGCGCGCCGAGCACGGAGGTGATGGCCCAGTAAAGGTACTCTGTGCATTGACAACCGTAATCGCAACTATGGTCGTCATAAGTAAACCATGCACCTTTCGGATAACGCCGGGGCACACGCCGAAAATAACCTCAACGGGCCCGGTCGAGACACTTGGCTAGTTCGGTGCCGGGTCGTTCGCCAAAGGTTTTTGGATATGCATTCGCATAGCCCACGTGCGTAATGAGATGTAGCACCTCCTCAAGCGTTGCGTCGAAACGCCGACCTCCGGGATTTGTCTCAGTGGCAAACTGTCCCTGCCCTGCGTGGAAGCCGGCATTCTGGAAGCCCTCATGATCTAATCGTTCCATCGCGCGCTCGGTTTCAGTCACAGCCATAAAGGCATCGCGTCGGACCAGTTCAGCATGCACAGTGGGGTTGTCTGGACGGCCGTCTTCGTTGTTGTCGAGATATTCCGCCAGCACAATAGCAACGTGCTGGAGCTTTACCGGGGGCGTTTTCTCAGTACCAAACACGCGAACTCCATACACATTAATGTGTTGCGAAAATTGCTTTTTAAAAACACGGAATTTGCCGTCAGGCACAGGGGTAATTTTGAAATCCGGGGCGGCCATCAAAACGGAACTGACAAACAGAAAAGCTGCAGAATAAATTAACTTTCGCATGCCGGATTATTGCCATATCCGGGAAAAAACGAAAATCAATTGTAACCCGGCAATTCTCAGAAACGTATCCCCCTTGAAGGTTGCTAATATGAACAAAATTCGCTAAGGAACATATAATGATTCGCTGCATTTTATTGTGCATGCTGTTCGCGGTGCCGGTAATTGCGCGGCCATTTACACCAGGCTCCCTGCCAGCAAAGACTAAGTGGTTTATTCATGCGGACTTGGAAGAATTCAAGAAGACCGAAATGGGCCGGTTCGCTCTCAAGCAAATGGAACACTTCTCCAAGGATTTACGGCCACTTGAATTGATGCTCGGACTTGACCTAAGGCAGGATCTTCACGGCGTCCCCCTCTTTGGTTCCGGCCTGAAGGAGGCTGAGGTCGTAGTAATGCTACACGGAAAGTTTGACCGAAAGCAGATCACTAAACTTGCTGAAACTGCAAAAGAACATCGTGCAATCCAGTTTCGTTCTCAAGTGATTCATGGCTGGGAAGACAAGAAAGGCGTACACTATGGATGCCTCGTGAAAGAACACGCGATTCTCTTTAGCGATGGACTTCAATCACTAAGGGGCGCAATCAATACGCTGGACAACGAAAGCGCTGGGCTTAAGGAGAAAGCAATTTACAAGAAATCAACTGCTGGCAAACGGCCGTTTTTTCTCATCGGCCTTATAGATTTAGAGGCGCTGGATGACCTGAATGCCAACGCAAGTATTATTGAAAAAATGAAGGCAGTTTGTATAACTGTTGGGCAATTCGAGAAAAACCTACAAGTACGACTACTGATTCAGCCGCGTGACGAGAAAACCGGAACCCAAATCCACCAAATCATCAAGGGAATGATCGCACTGGTCGAGTTTGCCTCAGATGAAGATGATCCGGAATTGTCCGATCTAAATGAAATGCTGAAAAATCTCAAAATTGAAAGGATGCACCCATTTATTGCCATGGACTTGAAGATCCCCGCCAAGGCAATCGTAAACAGCCTTCAGATGAAGCTCGAACTCACAAATAAATAGTGGTTTACCCCATTTAAATGTGTTCGCGATACAACAAAGGTGACTAACGTGCCAAATAGCACTACCGATGAGCAACTCGCCGCCGAGGCCCAGGACGGCACGCTAGATGCATTTGGCGAACTCGTTGAACGCTATCACTCGCATGTCTACAACTTCCTTTACCACAAAACCGCAAACCCGCAAGACGCGCAAGACGTCACCCAGCAGGTTTTTATCACCGCCTGGCAGCGCATCCACCAATTTCGTGTGGACGCCAAGTTCGCCACATGGCTGTTCACAATCACCCGCCGTCTAGCCATCAACTATTATCGAGCGCGCGGATCACGAAGGTTTGTTGAGATTGACGAGACTGACCCCAACCTCATAACTACCGACACGCCCGCTACTGAACTAGCTCAGCGCGATGACCATGCCAAACTATGGACCACCGCCCGCGACTGCCTAAATGACAACCAGTTCACTGCGCTTTGGCTAAAATACCGCGAGCACATGAGCATCAGGGAAATCTCAACCGCGATGGGTAAGAAGCAAGTCACCGTCAAGGTGCTTTTGCATCGCGCGCGCAAANCCCTGGGCGNCGNGCTTGACGGNNGAGGGGAAANTGCTCGCCATTCAGGAATCGCTTCAAATTTNCTCCTCNCCCCATTAGAAAATGCCATAACTTCGCAACCNCCAAANTGTGAGCCCGTATGATCTGCAACTACCGCCAATGGAAAATCAGCCAAGCCGTCGACGGNNCTCACCCGCTGCCAGCTTGGCTGNGACGCCACGTCTCGACGTGCCCAAACTGCGCCGCCCATTATGAAAAACAACGCCTTGTTGCTGCNCAGCTCANGCGTTCTGGNGAAACCATGCCTNAGGCTCCGCCGTTTTTAAAGGAACGCATAATAAATTCCCTGCCCGGCAANGAGCCTTCNCTGACNCAGTGGATTATGCCCCAGTGGGTCAAGGTTTCNATTGGCGTTACAGCTATAGTAGCACTCGCGATNGCCCTTAACCAATCGGACAATCCGACGGCACCAGTCGCGCAGCCCATGCNTANCCCNTCCNCAAATACACAGCCTCAAGATGCCANCAANACAACGATCCCNGCCCTGCCACAACCTGCCGTGCAAACTGCCTTGACCCAAGTTAGCGACACTTTGANNGAACCATACGAAACGGAATTTAANAATCTACANAATGACCTGACTGAAACTCGCAATTTCCTCAGCGANANGCTGTNTAGATTGAGTCTTGCNGGGTTCAAAGCGAACCCTTAACAGCATTTGCCTTAAGCATCTTCTGCAACCTCGCGGGCGAAGTAAGTCAGGATCAAGTCCGCTCCTGNGCGCTTGATTGCTAGCAGTGATTCGTTCCGCGTCTGTTCGTAATCCAGCCATCCGGCTTTTGCCGCCGCGTGAATTTGGGCGTACTCGCCGGACACTTGATACGCCGCCACGGGCAGGTCTGTGTTTTGTGACACATCGCGAATGATGTCCAGNTACGCACCCGCGGGCTTCACCATCAGGATATCTGCGCCTTCCTCCTCATCCAACNNTGCCTCACGCGCCGCTTCCCGTGGGTTCGCTGGATTCAATTGATAAGTCTTCTTGTCCAGATACGCCTTCCCTGCAGCCTGTTGACTACCCACTGCGTCACGGAACGGGCCATAAAATGCTGATGCGAACTTTACCGCATAAGAAAGAATAGACACCTCAGTGTGCCCCGCCTCATCCAGCGCNGCACGGATGGCACCCACGCGACCATCCATCATGTCCGAAGGCGCNACCCAGTCCACNCCCGCNNCTGCCTGCACCACCGCCATTCGTGATAAAANCTCCACCGTGGCATCATTGTCCACGTCTGTGCCGGCTNTGTTTAAAACACCGTCATGCCCGTGGCTGGTGTAGGGATCCAGCGCAACGTCGGTGATGACCNCCATCTCCGGCAGTGCCTCCTTCACTGCCCGCACCGCCCGCAATACAAGGCAGTCGGCGTTCAGTGCCTCGTTGCCTTGGTCATCTTTCAATTCACCNGGTGTCACCGGAAACAANGCCACCGCCCGAATGCCCACCGCCCACGCCGCGCGGCATTCCTCGACAAGCCCGTCGANGGGATGNCGCTGCACTCCGGGCATCGAGGGCACANCTTCCGGCTCGCTACCTNCCTTGACGAAAAGCGGGTAAATGAAATCCTCCGCTGTCACACGCGTTTCTTGCACCAGCGCGCGTATGGACGCATTGCGCCGCAGNCGGCGCGGTCGACGGGGAAGATTCATTGACGCGAACGCTAGTNAAAACTCCGCGTTTTTTCAAGAGAATAGGGGCTCAAGCGCGTGTCACTTTAGGTTGTCCTTCACGATTGTGTTTAATGCGCCCGGTAACGACACGGCCGGCAATTCCTTTTCACTGCGCCGGTTGAGATCGTGGAAAATGTTTCCCAGCACCACAATACGCTCGCACTTGCCCGTGCTCTGGACCGCCCCGCGCGACATCCCGGTAAACGTGTTGCCCGTTACTGCCACCGTCTTGGCGCTGTTTAAAATGATGCCCGTGCCCTCGTCATTGTGCCACAACGTCCTTCCTTTCCCCGCTACGCGCCGGATGCCATTTCCAATATGGCTGTTGCAAAACGCGTTGCCGGTGATGGCGATGCGCCCGCTGTCCTTGCCAACGCGCACGCCAAACTGGTGCACAATGGTAAATGTATTCGCGCTCACAGCGCAGCCCCATGCATCACGCAAATCCACCCCGCCTCCCAGTTCGTGCGCAATTACATTTGCGCTGATGGTGATGCCGTAACAGTCACGATCGAGGATCACCGCTGTCCCGTTGCATTCCTCAATCATATTGCCCGAGAGCACCGATCCATAAGTATTCTCAATCACCACCCCGTGCCGCAGGTGGTCGTCGAGATTATTTCCATTCATTGTCAGGTTAAATCCGTCAAGACACCGCAACCCATCCTGATTCTCCTCAAACTGGTTCGCGCTCACCACGATGTCATGGCCACCCTGAATGTTCAGTCCCGCCTTGCTATTGTACGTCAACAAATTATCCGACACCCGCGGATCCTCATAGCAATTTACCAAGTTGATACCGTGCCCTCCGTTGTGGTCGATCGAAACCCCCTGTACAAAAATCTCATTGATGCCCTCAGCGAAAACGCCGTCGCCACTTTTCGGGTTGCCACTAATGCGAAAATTTCCCAACTGGATTCGCCACAACTTCTTCTTCGATTTAGCGTAATCCTTTGCACGCAGCAGCAACGCCGGTTCGCCCTTCTCATTCTTGTTAATGAGATGCGTTGCCGTGCCCGCGCCCTCCAGTCGCGTGTCTTCCGTGTGCACTCGCAGTGGCTCAACCAACTCAAACTTCCCCGGCGGNAGTTTAACCAGCGCTCCGNCCGCCGGCACTGNATCAAGCGCAGCTTGCAGCGACTTNAATTTGGCCGCGTCGATCACCTTTGCCGACGTTGCGGCAGCCAGCATTGAAGTTGTGAGGACAAAAATGGACAACAAGAATAATTTGTGATTGAATTTCATGACAGAGCCTAATGACTCCGCGACATCTGGCTCACGTCAAGTTGAAACCATGAAAGAGGAAACACTACGCAAACTACGTTTACTTCCAGTAATTGNCGCAGTTTTANTTTTCGGTGCCCTATGGTGGTGGATNAGCGCACCAGACCAAACCCAACTGGNGTTCACCACTGGCTCTAAGTCTGGAATGTACCACCGCCTTGCCTCNCAGCTCAAAGCCGTTATTGAGNCCGANCATCCAGATATCAGTATTGAGCTGAAAATGAGCGCTGGCAGCCGTGAAAACATCGAGCGCATAGACAGCGGCCAAGCTCAGNTTGCACTCGTACAAAATGACGCCATCGGCGGGAAATTTGTTCGCAGCATGGCTGCCATATATCCTGAGATGCTTCACCTCATNTCCCGNACAAACATCCAGTCACTGCCTGANCTTACGNACAAACGCGTCAGCATTGGTGCAAAGGGAAGCGGNACAGAACAAATAGTNACCAACCTGCTGCAATTTGCAAACTCCCTCCANAACATCAANCCCGTNCAGTCTTCATTTAGTTCTTCGCTGGNTCAATTANAGGCCGGCGAACTTGATGCTGCATTTATTCTCACTGGTCTTGGAACACCTTCAATAAGCGAAGCTCTGNCCGATAAAAATCTTCATCTAGCCAGTATTCGTGCCAACACCGACCTGGAGGCATCGCCAAATGANCAAGCCCGCATGTTCGCGGANGGTTTNCANGTACATTATCCNCATATTCAACCAGNAACAATTCCNCTCATGGCATATCGCCACCAACCGACAAGCCCNACACCTACACTCNGTGTCCAAGCTGTTTTAGTTTGCCATGAAGATGTNCCTCTGGATGTTGTCGAACGTATTACGCGAACACTTTTTGAACAACGCGCCGCTCTCTCCCAGCATGAGACCACCTTTAAGCACCTCGATGAAGGAGAAGCAATCACTGACCTACAATTCCCCCTGCANGATGGCGCCGATTATTTTTATCGCCGTCAAGAACCCGGGTTTCTGGTCACTTATGCCGAACCGATGGCATTTGTAATGTCAGTTGCCCTCCTGCTGTGGAGTATGTTTGGATGGATACGCAAGTGGTATGACCAGAAACGTAAGAACCGCATTGACACCTACTATCAGGCAGTGGAAGACGTCATTCGACGGCTGCATGACGGNACGGACCTACAGGAAATTGACGAGCTTGAGGNGGAGCTGTTAAAAATCCGACAACGNGCTTCTGCCGAGTTGGTGGCTGAGCAGCTCGCAGCTGACGAGTCTTTCATTATCTATCAGAACATGCTCAACGGTTGCCAAGCTATGCTTGTGCGCATGCGTGAGCGCATCAAAGAGCACCCTGACGGCGGCAAGCCGGCTAATTCAACTCCTTGATGCTGATGTTGCGGAACTGCACCGCAGCGCCGTGACCAGCGAAGCCGAAGTGGCCCTTTTTCCGCAAACGCCCTTTGAACTTTTCGATCTTGGCCATCGGATTTTTCACGTTCGCGAGGTCAGCATTAAGGATTGTCACGCCATTGAGTTCCACCCGGATGGTCGAGCCTTTCACGGTTACCTCCTGAAAATTCCATTCGCCTGGCTTGCGCATGTAGCCGCGGTGCGCCGGCACCATGCCGTAGGCACTGCCGTGATATTGTGCCGGGTGTAGCTTGGCGTATCCTTTCGAGGTATTATCTAAGACCTGTAGTTCGCACATGCCAACGTACGCCGTGTCACCGCCGCCGGGATAACGAATCGCCAACCCGTTATTGCCACCGGGCGGCACCTTGAACTCCATCCGCGCCACAAAATCGCTGTACTCTTTCTTCGTGTAAATCGTGCCGCCTTTGCCTTTCTTGCAGCCGAGCGACCCGTTTTTCGCCGTGTAATTATTGATCGGCCCCGCCCAACCGGTGAAATCTTTGCCGTTAAAAATACTCTTGAAACCCTTGGCGTTCACGTGCGCGAGATATTGATTGGCCTCCGTGCCATCGATTTCGCGAATGAAAATATTGCGCCAGCGAATCTCCCCGCCATGCGTCTGCAGCTCGATCGGGCCGCGGCGGATGACGGGTTTTTGCTCGCCAAGTTTCTTGCCGCGATCCCAGAAATTATTCAGCCGCGCGTGTTCCACAATGAGCTTGCCGTTGAGCCAAATCGTCACCCGCTCGCCAATCATGATAATGCGGAAACGATTCCACTGGCCAAGAGGCTTGTCCGCCAGCACCAATGGATCCTTGCCTGAGTTGCCTTTCGGGTTGTTCCACAAGCCGCCGGAGCCTTTATCCGCGCCGATGTTCCATTTACCACCTTCCTTGGTGTAATCCCAAATTTGCACCTGCGGAACACCGCGCAGATAAATGCCGCTGTCGGCCTTGGCGACAGTTTTGTAGTCCACGTACAACTCGAAGTCGCCGTAGTTTTTCACAGTGCTGAGGTACAGGCCCTTGCCATCATTGATGAGAATGCCGTCCTTCACGGACCAGTGTTGCTTGATGTTTTCAAGGCTCTTGGCCTTCTTTTCAGCGAGGGCCTTTTTGCCGAGCGCCATCCACTTTTCGGGGTCCTCCGTTCCAAGGCCCCACCAGCCCTTGAGATCTTTGCCGTTGAAAAGGGCCTTAAATCCCTTGGGCGGCTTGTTGAGGTCAGCCCCCGTGACCGTGACGGCCGCGAGGAGGAATACGGGAATGAGTTTCATCAGTTTCATGGAAAAAATCGTTCGTGGAACGGGCCAATGATGCCCCCCCCACGAACGATTGCAAGCTCGCTCTGCGTGTGCCTAGCCAATCTTCGGCAGACTCGCCGCCGCAATCGCTTGCCCGTGGCGTTTCTCGGTTTCGTCCGGGAAGTGGAACTTGATCCGCTCGGCCAGCTCGGGGAATTCCGCCGCCATCACTTCCTTGGAACGCGTGATGATGTGTTCGCCGCCGGGGCCGGTGGTCACGCGCCCGAGCAGCAGCACGTACTGGAATTCATAAAACTCCGCGTAATGCGCCAGCGTGTAGCCGAGGTAAATGCCGATGGCATCGTAAATCTTCAGTGCCCGCTCATCACCTTCCTCCATGAGCTTCTGCACGATCTTCAACTGCTCGGGCATGCTCAGGCTGGCATCGTACTCAATGCCCGAGGCCGGCAGCAGGCGGGCAACCGCTTGTTGCGAGAAATACTGCGCGCCCACGCCGAGGTCGCCACTCCATTCATCGGCCGGTGCTTCCGGATGCAGATCCACCGGCGCAAAAGCCAGCTCGCTGAGCCACGTGGTGATGTTGCCGTCCATGTCCACATAACCGCCGCCTTCGCTGGTGCCCATGGCGATGCCAAGCACGCCGTTCCCGGATTCGCCTTTC
>PBPF01000013.1 GCA_002724615.1 Verrucomicrobiales bacterium
TTCATTGCGAAACTCATTGTCGAACATCTCCAGCGTCTGGAACGGATAACGTTCCTGTTCCTCGGGCATCGCGCAACTGGGACAACCGCTCGCCTCGCAGCCCGCAGTTTCGGGCATGGGGATGTTGGCGGCGTCATTCGGCGAGAGCAGCGGATTGCGCATGCTGGAGGTGTCGGGGTCGTCCAACTCACCGTACTTAATCTCCGTCACGCGCTCGAAGCCGCCGATCATCACCTTCATGTTCGATTCCACGACCTTCTCGCCGAACCGTCCAAATTTCTTCTCGTAGGTCTTGCGCACGATATCGTGGTATTCCTCCTCGAGATTGTGATCCTTGAGAAAACTCGAGACGCGGAAGAACGCGCCGAGGAACGAGTTGCCCTGCATGCGCAACTGCAGATCGGGCCGGCTCGTCGCATTGCGGGCCACGTCGAAGCCGGGCAGGATAAACACCTTGATGTTGTTTTCCGTGATGAACTGCCGATGCTTGGCCGGGATACGCTGCCACGCCGTCTCGGGCGTCTCGTCGCTTTCCCATACAAAACTCGCGCCTTTCTTTAGGCCCTCCAGTGGGTTGCAGTGCGTGAAGGCTTTTGGGTCGCAACAGAGCACGACGTCCACGTGGTTAAGCTCGCAGTTCACCTGAATGCGCTCGGTGGCAACGGTGAGGTAATAATTCGTCGGCGCACCCTTCTTTTCCGAGCCGTACTTCGGGTTGGCCATTACGAAGAGTTCCTCTTCTGGATTGCGCTCGTTGATGATCTGGCCAAAATCGCCGACGATGGTGCCGAGGTTTTTGCCGGTGGTGATCATGCCCCAGCCGCCAATGGAATGGAACCGCACCGCGATGGCGCCCTCGGGCAGCAGCGACGGCGTGTCCTTGCTGATGACCGCGTAAGGATGGTCGATGCCCAGCGTGAAATACGTCTCTCCATCCGTCGCACTGCGCCCGTCCGTGCGCTTGGTTTGGCCGGTGACAAACTCGTACGCGCCAAGCGTGTGTTCGGGGCGGAAGTCGCGCGAGCCGATGCCGTAGCTACCGCGAAAGATGCGTGGCATTTCCTCCGCAGTGATGGCCGGCAGATCACCGCCGTATTTAGACGCCTCAAGGCCCTTACTGAGCGCCGTGCGAATGTCGCGCGCCAACGGATTGTCGCCCGCCATGCCTTCATCGGTGCGCTCGAGGATGATGACGTTCTTTTTGCCGCGCAGGGCATTGATAATCGCCGCCTCGGGGAAGGGGCGGATGACGTTCACGTGAATGGAGCCGACGGTGGCGTTGCGTTGTTCGCGCAAATAATCGCAGCCGGCCTCGATGTTTTCCGCCGCACAACCGAGCGAGACGAAAACCGTGTCCGCGTCCTCAGTCTTATACTCGGTGATCAACCCGTAACGCCGCCCGGTAAGCTGGGCAAATTCCTCGCTGCACTGCTCGATGAAGCCGAGAATAGGCTCATTGAAATTATTACGACGCGCCACCACGCCGTTCATGTGATGCTCCTGATTCTGCACCGGCCCAAGGAGGATGGGGTTCTTCAGATCCAGCATCTCCGGCACGCGCCGCCGCGTGGCACCGAAAAGCTCGCGTTGCGCATCGGTGGGGCATTCGATGATGTCATCCGGCGCACCGAGGTATTCACGAAGCAACTCCGATTCCGGCGCGCGATACATCCGCTCCGAGTGCGTTGTGAGCATGCCGTCCTGAATGTTCATGCCGGGATTCAATGCCAGCTCGTTCACCTTGCGCAAAATCACGGCCGCGTCCGCTGCGTGCTGGGCATCGCGCGCGACCATCATCGTCCAGCCCGTGTCCAGTGCCGCATAAAAATCATCGTGCCCGCAGTGGACATTCAATGCGTGTTTCGTCAGCGCCCGGGCGCCGACCTCCAGCACCATCGTGGAGAGCTTGCCCGGCGCGTGGTAATACTGCTCCATCGCATAGGCCAAGCCCTGGCCGGAGGTGAAGTTCACGCAGCGCTTCCCAGTCACCGCGAAGGCCGTCGCCCCGCCTTGCGCCGCATGCTCGCCCTCGCACTCGACGGCGATTTTCTGGTTGCCCCAAACATCGAGCTTCCCTTGCGCGAATGCCTGCTGATAAATCTCGCCGCCCTCGGTCGATGGCGTGATGGGATAAAACACGCCACCCTCGGTGATGCGCGTCTCCACATGCTCGGCCATCAACGTATTGCCACTACAAGTGACGGGGATGCCGGGGTATTTCGGTTTGTCACCCGAAGCCACGGGTGGCTTGGGGGATTCCGTTGCTGCTTGGTTCGCCATGGTGAGTAAAAAATGAATCGGAACAACCCGCGAAAAACGCGGCCTGACTCCTGCAAACTATCGACAAAATACGTGCTGTCGGTGCAAGTTCATGTTCCGTGAAATCCTCTGGACTCCGTAAAGCGACACTCTATCAATCTCACAAAACCCGTGCAACCCCGTTTTCCCCGGACTCCCGGAGGTTTACTTGTCACATGTTTTTCGACAAACTCCGTCCGTGACCCACGCGGCCATACCAGATCCACTGCCCACCGGCGCGCCACATCCTTACAGCGCGCTTTTGGAAGCTCTGCCGCGCACCGACGACCCCACGCTGGTGGAGACTATCGAATTGCCTGCNATNACTGCGGCCTGGCGCCACGCTGCGGCTGGGGAGACCCGTGAGCTTGCCAACTTGGACAACACCTTGGCGGGNAATCCGGAATTCAAAGGCGAAACCCAAGCCAGTGTGAAACTTGGTACTCGGTTTTTACAGACCCTTTTGCCCTTGCGCGACCAGCGTGTTCTCAAGCGCCACGCCGCTGCCGTTGAGCAAGGTCACACCGCAGGGACGCACCCCGTTGTTTTCGGCCTGATGCTGGCCATTTTTTCCATCCCGCCTCGCCAAGCACTTCTGGACTACGCACAGGCGCGCCTTCCCGAATCCACCTGCGCCCCNGCCATCATCAGCAATCTCCTCGACCGCGCCGCATAGNGCTGTAGGTGGGGAATTAGAACAGGCCGTTGAACATGACGCCGATGACGCTGATTGGGCCTTGGTCTTCCATGGTCTCGGTGGCGTTGTCGACTTTCTGAAGGGTGGCCTTGGCGTTCTTGAAGAGGCTGGGGTCATTGACAAGGAGACCGGCGGTGCCGTGGCCTTGGTTAATCTTCTCCATGATCTCGCGCAGGTTGCGCATGGCGCTGGAGGTCTCGGCGTAGAGGGCGTCCTCGTTGACNAGTTTGCCAAGGGTGCCGCCGCCTTGGTCGACCTTGGTNAGGACGGACTGGGCGGTGGCGACTGNGGCGTCGGCGTTGTCGATGAGTTTCTCGGCCTTGCCGGTGGTGTTTTCCAAGGCACTGGCGCTTTTCTGGAGAGAGTTGTAGACGGCATCGTCGTTAATNAGCTTGCCGACGGTGCCCTCGCCGTTGGCAACCTTGGTGGTGACGCCCTTGAGATCGGCGGCGACTTGGCCGATGTCGTCGGCGGCGGCATCGAGCTTGGCGAAGAGCTGGTCATCATGAATGAGCTTGCCGGCGGTGCCTTCGCCTTTCGCGACCTTGGCGGAGACGCCTTTGAGATCAGCGGCCATTTTGCCGAGATCGTCGGCGGTGGTTTGCAGTGAGGCGACGAGCGTGTTGTCATTAAGTAGCTTGCCGATGGTGCCTTCGCCGTTCTTGACCTTGTCGACGACTCCTTTGAGGTCGGTGGACATGGTGGTGAAGTTTTCGGCGACGCCTTGGAGCTGGGTGTAGAGTTGATCCTCAGAGACAAGCTTGCCGATGGTGCCGCCGCCACCGGCGACNAGGGTGGTGATTTTCTCCATGTTGGCCATGGTATTTTTCATNGTGGCGTAGAGTTGCTCGTCGCGCAGGAGTTGGCCGGCGGTGCCGTTGCCGNCAGCGAGTTCTCCNGAGATGGNTTCCATGTTCTGNACGATCTGGTCCATGCGCGGGCCGTTGGCTTGGAGGAAGTCGCGCAGAGGGCCCACGACGTCNACAAATTCGACTCCCTCAAAGCTCTTGGTAACTTTCTGGAGACCCTGGGAGGCGTTGTCGAGGGTGGTCATGATGGCGTTGAGGCTGGCTTGCTCGGTGGTCTTGAGAATACCGTNGGGCTCCATGGCGACGGTGCTGCCGCCGCCGGGTTGGATGGCCACGAAATTTTGGCCCATCAGACCTGTGAAGTAGATGGAGGCGATGGAGTCGTCCTTGACACGGTCCTGATACTGCTGGTCGATGCGCAGNGTTGCGCGGACGGGCTTGCCTGCTTCCTGGCCGAAGCCGATGGTCTCGACCTTGCCGATCTCGACGCCGGCAAGCTTGACGGGGTCGCCGGGCTTGAGTTCGTTGATGTTGTTGAAATCCGCATAGAGCACGTAGGTGGAGCGGAAAAAGCTGGCGTTGTCGGACACTTCCAGCATCAGCACCGCGGCCAAGGCGGCGAGCACAAAGAAGATTCCNACNCGAGTCTCGAGTCTNTTTTTCATGATTCCTCCGAGGTTTGAGGGTTTGTTTTAAAGCTGGCGTTTAAAAACTCCTGCACGGNCGGGTCGGGGTTGTCGCGTACCGTGNCGGGTTGGCCNACGCAGAGAATNCGNCCGTCGCGGATGAGTGCAAGCCGGTCGGCGATGCCCAATGCGAGG
Organism: Verrucomicrobiales bacterium; assembly: GCA_002724615.1. Lineage (GTDB taxonomy): Bacteria > Verrucomicrobiota > Verrucomicrobiia > Limisphaerales > UBA1100 > UBA6614. Next base: position 4,626 of record PBPF01000013.1, read on the forward strand.
TCGCGGTCGTGGGAGACGACGACGGAGGTGACGCCTTGCCGCGTGCGCAGATNGACCATTTCGCGCCCGACGGTGGCGGCCATGATNGGATCCAGTTCGCTGGTAGGCTCGTCGTAGAGCAGCAGCTCAGGCTCCATCACGAGAGCACGCGCGATGGCGGCACGTTTCTTCATGCCGCCGGACATCTCGGCGGGCAGTTTATCGCGCGCGTCGAGCAAGCCCACGAGGTCTAGCTTCTCATCAATGACGGCGTCGATTTCCGGCTCCGGTTTCATGCGGTGTTCGCGCAAATATAAACCCACATTCTCGGCTAGCGTCAATGAGTTCAGCAACGCNCCACCTTGGAAGACCATGGCGGTGCGGCAATCGCCACGGGTCTCGGGAGCGGTTGCGGGCTGTCCGTTGAGGAGCACCTCGCCCTCGTCGGGTGTCACGAGGCCGANGATGTGCTTGAGCAGGACGCTCTTGCCGCTACCACTGGGGCCCATGATGACGAACATCTCACCNGGCTCGATCGATAGGTCGATGCCGTGCAGCACTTCTTNTTCGCCGAATGCCTTGCGTACGCCGCGCAGTTCCACACGCACGCCGTCGTTGATGTCAGCAGTTTCGCTCACAGGTCCATCATGAGGCGGGTTAAAAAATAATCGAACACTAGGATGAGCACGATGGAGTTAACGACGCTTTTGGTGACCGAGCGNCCGACACCGCGCGGACCGCCGATGGTCTCCAAGCCTTGGTGACAGGACACCACGCCGATGACCACCGCGAACACGAGGCTCTTGATTAGGCCGTTGACGACGTCCAGCATCTCGACCATCTCGCTCAAGCTGTTTACGTAGCCAGTGTAGGAAAGGTTGACGGCGGGGTTGATGACCACCACCAGCGCGCCGCCCATCCAGCCTATCAGGTTGGAAAACACCACCAACAACGGCAGCGCGAGGATGATGGCCACTAATCGCGGCATCACAAGGTACTGCACGGGATTGATGTTCATGGTGCGTAGCGCGTCGATTTCCTGATAGACACGCATGGATCCGATCTCGGCAGTGATGGCGCTGCCGATGCGACCGGCGATGAGCACGGCCATCATNACCGGCCCAAGTTCCTTGCACATGGCCAGGCCGACCATGCCGCCGATGTAGTTGGTGACACCGCGTTCGCTCATCACCTGTCCCGTNTGCAGCGCCAGCACGCCGCCGATGAACAGGCTCAAAAGACACGCCATGAAGAGCGACGCGTTACCGAATTCGTAAAGCTGTTCAACGATCTGCCCGCGTCGGCGCCATGCCTGCCCGAGGCTNCCCAGCGACTGCTTTAAAAGCAGCAGCATTCTGCCAATATCGTTGAACATCTTGAATCACGGCTTGGCGGCCGTTGAACGCAGCGGGATCAGCCAAAGCAGCCGCCATTCCTTCCCCTCCTCGTTTTCCTTGTAGCGGATGAGCCCGAACAAGAGCGAGGTTTTTTTATGCCCCGGCGCGCGTTCGCCGCGGTAGAGATGCCAGAGCAGACTGCGGCTTGAACGGCCGGTGTTGGCGTTGTGTTCCGCGTGCCAGAGGGCAAAGAGCGGAGAATAGTTGCGCCGAATGCCCTTGTTGCCCGGCAGCAGCGGTTCGAGTGGCGAGAGGAACTGGAAACGTGACTGGCCATCGCTGGATGTCTCGTGCGTAAACAGTGGCCACNCCTGCCGGCGGTCGCGCACCAGGCCGGTNTCCTTGCGCTCCTCGTGCGACCGTTGATAGAGAAGCGCCAGCCAACGCGTGCGTTGAAGGCGAATTTTGTCGTTGTCCACCTCGCGGTTCACATAGAGCGGCCACAGGTAAAACTCCCGCTTGCGGTTGGCGTCCTGCAACTTGCCGTAAAACGGCCACACCCGGTGGTGNCTTTTGCCGGGCCCGCTGCCGTTGACGATGAACGGCCACGGCGTGCCGTACTCGCGATAGCCGCTCTCCTTGAAGTGGTTCGCGTAAAAGAACGGCCACATCAGGTGCGTCTCGTCCTTCTGCGGCGATCGTCCGACAGCATAGAGCGGTAGCAGTGCATTGAAAGTGCTGTAATTAGCGGTGCCAATACCCTCCTCATTGTCGTGGTAGAACGGCCACCCGANGAACCGCCGCCGGTAACCACCCTTCTCACCNGGACCGTCCTCGCCGAAGCCCTTGGTCTCAGTGCCGTACAGCGGCCACAAGCGCCAGCCAGTGAGGNGGTCGCCTTTTCGGNAGTGAATGAATGGGAAAAGATAATTCCATGTTACACGATCCCGNACGCGTGACTTGGCGTAGAGCGGGAACATAAAAAAGTNGATTTCATCGCGNAGCAGCCGGTTCTTCACCGTGCCGGCCAACGGGAAGACGGCAGTGTAGTCACGCTCCGGGTCGCCCGAGCGTCGTGCAAAGTAAAACGGGAACAGCGACGTGCGCCCCTCCTGTCCGCCAGTCTGGCTTTGGCCACCGGAAAAGCCGATCCATTGCCCGATCTGCACGCGGTACTCCGTGCCCGTGCGATGGTAGGTCAGCAGCGGGTAAAGTAACTCCAGTGTCGTTGAGCGGTTGGCATCCTCATGTCGGTACCACGACAGGAATGGCCGGATGGAGCGCTGGGTGTAGGTTTCGTTGTCCTCGCTGCCAAGGCGTTCGTAAAAGAACGGCCCCAGCATACCGCCTTCTCGGCCCGGTTCCAGAGTTAGGTCGTGCGAGTAGAAAAGCGGCCCGAGATCCACATCATCGCCGCTGCCGGGCACGGCACAGGCCGAGGCTAGAAGCAGAGCCGCCAGTCCTCCGAGCCAGTTTGCGCGTGTAACGTTCACCCGCATACCCTCCGTCCTTGGTGCTTACAAATAAAGCAAATTTCGATTAACGCAGGCGCCAGCCGGTGCGTACCAACAACGTGAGCAGAGCCGGCAGGAACACCAGCGCCGCCGCCATGCAGGTGGCCGTGCCTACTGCCATCACGAAGCCGAGGCTCTCAATACCCTGATGTTGTGCCACCATCAGGCTACCGAAGCCGGCTACCGTCGTCAGCGCTGAGACGAGAATGGCTTTGCCTGTGCTGCGCCCGAGGATGGCCGGGCTTTGCTCCTCGGAGAATCGGTTGAGGATGTGCACACCGCTGGTGACGCCCACGCCGATCACCAGCGGCAACGTCATCACATTGGCTGGGTTGAACGGCATGCCGACCACTCCCATCACCGCCGTCATCCAGATCATCCCCATAGCCACGGGCAGCAGTGCCATTAGCACGCAAACAAGACTGCGGAAATGAAGCAGCACCATCACCACGATCGCCGCCGTGGCATACGCTGCCGCAATGATGTAACTGTCCACGAGCAGTTTGGTATACTCGAACAGCTGCACCGGTGTGCCTGTGACGGTTACACCTGTGTCCTCCAGTGCCTTGCGCACATCGGTCACGAATTCCTCCTGCACGTCGCGTTTCCAAATGTCTCCCTTGGAATGCACGCGCAGGAGCAGTCGTCCCGTTTCCGGAGCCACGAAGCGGTCTTGCAGCGACATCGGGAGATCAGCCACGTGGATTTCATGCTCTGCATTCTGGGTTTGCAGCACGTGCAGCGTCTCCAGAACGTCGCGCCGCATGGCCGACTGGAAGAGCGTCAATTGCCGGCGTGCCTTGGCTGGGTCTGCGTCGATCAGGTTTAAAATCCGCGCGCAGTCGTCCCACAGCGAGTGCAGCGTGGCGGCCATCTCCGTCGCACCGCCCTTCTCGGCCTCGCGCTCGGCGAGGTGCACGTAGCCCTTCAGCGTGGACAACTGCAGCCGCAGCTCGTCCGTGTCTACCGGCGCGATGTCGCGGTCGTTGATACCGATGTCGCCGAGATTATCTTTCACCACCTGTATCATCTCGCGCTTGGCAGGGTCCTGACGACCGATAAACGGCGCCATGGAAACCACGGCTGAGATAGAGGGAGCGCGTTCGTTTAGAATGTCCGTTAGCTGCTTTGCGTGTGTGGCGTTGTTGGCCACAACCGCGCTGTAAAGTACTGAGTTTGTGGCGCGCGCGATGAGTTCCTTTTCCCACTTCACGGCCGGCAGGCCCTTGGACTGCAGGTTTCGCAGGTCGTAGTCGAACGCGAAACGCCGCTCTGCCTGCCACCAGCCCAGCCCGCCCAGCAGCGCCGTGGCCACCACCACCAGCACTGGTCGCCGCAGCCAAGCGCCCTCGATGGCNGCGCGCGGGTTCCACTGGTCCGCCAGTTCGTGATCCAGAACGTTCTGGCGGCCGCGCAGCAGTAATGCCGGCAGCATTGTCATCATCGGCACCAGTGCAATAACCAGCCCGCCGCCGACAATCAGACCCATCTCGCTAATGCCTCGGAACTCCGTGAACGCCATCGCTAGGAACGCCGCAGAGGTGGTCAGGCAGCCGGTAAAGATGCCGCGGCCGGTTAGGACCAAAGCAATCCGCATTGCCTCCGCCTCGTCCGCGCCCGCGCGTAGTTCCTCCTCGTAGCGTGTCACCAAATGTACGCCGAAATCGATCGCCAACCCGATGAGGATCGGAGCAAAGGTGATGGTCAGGATGTTCAGGTGACCCACCGCCAGTGTCGCGTAGGCCATCGTGTACGCCAGCCCGACCAGCAGGCAGCCGGTCGCCTTTAATGGCCGACCCGTCTCGTGATAGCCGAAGATGAAAATGACGGCTACCAGGAACAACGCCAGCAGCGCAGCGCGCATTGTGTCGCTCTGGCTTTGACTCATCTCGTCGTATTCAAGCACCGGTTCCCCGGTCACGCCCACGTTCACGCCGGGCACCTCCGCCTTGGTGTCCTCCACCAACTCGCGCAGTCTTTGCACCGCCTCGCTCTTGTGGTCGCGGCTCAGCGGATGCGCCACCACGAGGAACAATCGGCCGTTGGCGAAGCTGATGTGCATGTCCTGTTCTGCCTCCGGATCGCCGACAAATGCTCCCATGCCCGGCGGTGGTGGTGTGCCCGGCATCTCNATCGCGTGGGTCGCCTGCTGTATGATCTTTTGCAAGGCGGGCAGCGACGCCACCAGCTTTTCGGTGTCCGGGTTTTCCGTTTCGCCTGCGGTCAGGAACTGGTCGTTCACCTGCCGCACGAAAGACGCGAAGTTTGGNGCCGCCGAGAATGTCGCGATGAACGGGCGAAATTCTCCCAGCTTGTTCGTCAGCACTGCCAGATCCTCTATCGGCGTGATCAGCAGTGTGTTGGTCCCCAGCGTCCGCAGGTCACGTCGGTAAAATACCGCGCGGAACAGGTTGGTCTCCCCGGCCAGCCGCTGGCCCAGCCGTGCTACGAACTGCCGATTGCGCTCCTGGTCACTGCTCTCCACCACCGCCACCAAGTCGTCTTGCAGCGGGAACTCCTTTTGAAACTGCAGGAAGTTGTTGTGGTACTCCTTGTCCGCACCGACCAGATCATTGCGGCTTGTGTGAAACTCCAGCTTCCACACCGTGAACGCCGCGCAAGCGATGGCGATGAAAACTTGGGGAAGAATGAACCGGCTCGGATTCGCGCAAACCGCCTTGGCCAGCCGCGTCAACAGGCGGTCCAGCAGCGGCGGCTTGGCNGGAGCTTCGGCCACATCAGGCGGGGAACTCNGCGTTGGAGAAGACCTCCTTCACNTCATCGTGGTCATCCAGCAGATCCACCAGCCGGTTTACCTGCTCCGCCTGTTTTTCGTCGAGCGGAACGGTTAAATCCGGCAGCGCAGTGACTTCCGCCGACTCCGACTTTACCTCCGCCGACTCCANCGCCTGGTGTACCGCCTCAAATTCCGANGGGTCTGTTAAGATCTCATAACCCCCTTCATCCGCCTTGAAATCCTCCGCGCCCGCCTCAAGCGCAATCTCCATCAACGCCTCCTCTTCTGCATTCCCGGCTGCCACCAGAATTTGCCCCTTGCGGTGAAACANGCGCGTTACTGCACCGGCNGTCGCCAGTTTGCCTTCGTTGCGAGTNAGGATGGCGCGGATTTCCGAGGCGGTGCGGTTGCGATTNTCTGTCGCTATCTCACACAGGATCGCCACGCCGTGCGGGCCGTAGATTTGATATGCCAATTCCTCGAAATTCGCCCCCTCGCCATCGCCGGTACCGCGCGCGATGGCTCGCTGGATGTTGTCCGCAGGCATGTTCGATCCACGACCCTTCATGATCGCCAACCGCAGACGCGGGTTCATGTCGGCATCGCCGCCACCAATGCGTGCCGCGATCGTGATCTCACGTGCGATCTTCGCAAACACCTTGCTGCGCTTTGCGTCCTGCCGCGCCTTAACGTGCTTGATATTCGCCCATTTGCTGTGACCTGCCATGATGAAAACGTGCGGGGCGAGTGAACACGAAGGTGGGGGAATATTCAATTATCAATGCTCAATGAGCATTTTGAAAATGATATTTAAGCGACAATGTCGTGAATCACATTCCCGAAAACATCCGTCAACCGCACGTCACGGCTGTTGTGCCGATAAGTCAGCTTGAGGTGATCCAATCCCAGCAAGTGCAGAATGGTCGCGTGGATGTCGTGGACGTGTACGGCGTTGTGGATGGCGTTCATGCCGAGGTCGTCGGTGCCGCCGTATGACAAACCGCCCTTGAGTCCGCCGCCGGCCATCCAAAGGGTAAAGCCACGATGATGATGGCCGCGACCGATCTTCACTTCACGGTTTGCTTCCTCAAACGGGGTACGGCCGAATTCCGTGGCCCAGACGATCAACGTTTCATCGAGCATTCCCCGCGCTTTTAGGTCGGTGAT
>PBPF01000102.1 GCA_002724615.1 Verrucomicrobiales bacterium
AAGGTTTTGCGCGGGCATTGCTTGAGGCGGTGGCGGCAAAGAACGTTCCGGCGCGTGGCTTGTCGGCTGAGGTGGTACGGCAACTGCGAGGGTACAATGACAAGGAAATGAATGCGCGAGTGGAAAAACTGTGGGGCGTTTCCCGCAAAAGCAGTGCTGATATTTTAAAGGAGATTGAGAGACTGAAAAAGGTCGTCGAAAAGTCCACTCGCAAGTCGGATTTGGCACGGGGCCGGATTCTTTACCAGCGGACCTGCGCGCAGTGCCACAAGCTGTTTGGCGAAGGTGGCGAGATTGGCCCTGACATTACCGGCTCAAACCGCGGCAACCTCGATTACCTGTTGACCAACATTCTCGACCCCAACGCTGAAATCCCCAACGACTACCGCACTACCAACATCGAAACCAAGGATGAGCTTTCGCTGACGGGAATTATCAAGCGCGACGAAGGCACCTCCGTGACCCTACAGACTGCAAACCAGCTGATTACCATCCCCCGCGCCGACATCGCCAGTATGCGCCAAGGAACCATCTCCATGATGCCGGTCGGCCTGGTGGCAGCATTGAAAGAGGAGGAACTACTGGACCTGATCGCCTACTTGCGGGGCAAGGGGATTGTGGCGTTGCCCAAGAAATGATCAGGCTGGCTGGAGGTTGAGTTTTTGGGCTAGGAAGGTCTCGAGTTTTTCGGTGTCGGCGGCGAAGCGGCGGATGCCTTCGGCTAGTTTCTCGGTAGCGCAGGGGTCTTCGTTGAGTTGCCAGCGNAAGGCGGACTCATTCAGGGTGATTTTATCGCAGGGACATTCCTTGGCGGTTTCCACGGAGAGTTTTTTGGGAAGGGAGCCTTCAGTGTCCTGGAGTTCATCAAGGAGATTAGGGCTGATGGTGAGGAGGTCGCAACCGGCGAGCTCGGTGATCTCGCCGGTGTTGCGGAAGCTGGCGCCCATTACCTCGGTGGGGTAATCGAATTTCTTGTAGTAGTTGTAAATGCGNGTGACGGACTGGACGCCGGGATCGTCGGCGGGGGCGTAGTCCTGGCCGGTCTTGGCCTTGTGCCAGTCCATGATGCGGCCGACAAAGGGGCTGATGAGCTTTACGCCGGCCTCGGCGCAAGCGACGGCTTGGGGGAAGGAGAANAGGAGGGTGAGATTGCAGTGGATGCCTTCCTGTTCGAGCTGGGCGGCGGCGCGGATGCCTTCCCATGTTGCAGCGATCTTGATGAGGATACGGGCACGATCGATGCCNTTTTTCTCNTAGCGTGCAATNTAGTCGTGTGCTTTCTGGAGGGTGCCTTGGGTGTCAAAACTGAGGCGGGCGTCTGCTTCGGTGCTAACGCGGCCGGGGACGGTTTTCAATATCTCGAGNCCGAAGAAGACAGCAAGCTTGTCGAGTGCGATGGGCATGATTTCGCCATCGCCGGCCTCGTCGCGGGCCTCGGCGAGGACCTGGTCGACGAGTGGCTCGTATTCTGGCATCTGGGCNGCTTTTAAAATGAGGCTTGGGTTGGTGGTGGCATCCTGAGGAGTGAAGGCGCGAATGGACTCGAAGTCGCCTGTGTCGGCAACGATGGTGGTGTGTTGGCGGAGGGACTCGAGGTGATTGCTCATGGGGCATTTAAGCACGGGGGAGTTGAGCTTGGCAACCGTGTGTGGGGCGAGTAGAGTTTGGAAAGGATGAAGGGTTTGGGCTTGGCTTTATTTCTAGCTGCGGCTTTCGGGTTGCCGGGGGCGGCGAAGCCGTTGGCTGAGTTCATGCCGCGCGGGGCAGTNGCGCTGTTGGAGACGGAGAACTTGGCGGTGGCATTGCGGATGTGGCGGTTTTCGCGNTGGCATTTGGAGGTGCAGCGGAGCCCGCAGTTCCAGACATTTGCGCGCGGGAAGGATTACCAATGGTGGTTGGCAGGGCGCAAGGTGGTGGAGACGGCGATGGGAATGGANACTTGGACGGCGGCGGAGAGGCTGCTGGGTGGAAAAGGTGCGGTTGGGTTTTATCCGGGCGCGAACGGTGGTGAGCCGGTGGCGGTGGTGGTATTGAGGGTGCGGGACGCGGCGACACTGGGGACGCTGCACGGGCGGCTGGGTTTGTATTTAAGATTTTCNGGCTCGGGATTGCGTAAGGGAACTCTGCCGGGCGGGGTTGAGACATGGGACGTGAACGGCCAGTTCCACGTGGCGCGGCGCGGGGATTGGTTGGTGGTGTCGCGTGACCGTCGGCTGATGACTCGAACGGCGGGGATGCTGAATGTCGGTGGGAATCCCGCTCGCTCGGTGGCAGGTAGTGAGGGCTACAAAATGTACCGGGCCCAGATGGGCAATTGGCATTTGGCGAACTTGTTCGTGGACTTGCGCGAACTGGCTCGCACGGAGGGAGAGCGGCTGGGGATTTCACGGAAGATGGAGGATGGGGTGGTGTCGTTCCTGCTGCACGGGATGGCAGAGATGGCGGCACAGAGTCCCTATGCGGGATTGACGTTGGATATGGGGCGGGCGGGGTTCGTGTTGACTGCGGGTGTGGCGGGCAACGCTGCGGAGATGGATGATGGATTCAGGTGGTTCTTTTCACAGCGTCGCGCACGCGGTGCGCCGGATGTGCCACGTGTGCCGGGGATGATCGCGGGCGCGACGATCCATCGCGATTTGGCCGGCTGGTATGGNNAGCGAGAGGCGTTGCTTGCGAAGACGGCACTGGCGGATTTGCATCGCATGGCGGATGCGCTTCGAGTACTGCACCCGGGCCAAGTGCTGGAGCGTGATGTGCTGCCGGCACTGGGGAAGACATTCACGGTGGTGACGGCNCGGCAGGATTTTAAACATCTGCGCGGCCGNCNAGAGCAGCCGTTGCCGGCGTTCGCCGTGGTGGTGGATTCAAAGGACGCTCCGGCGGGAGGGCGGCTNCTGCGCAGTATGTTTGAAACACTAGCGCAAAAGGTGCAACAGGAGCANCAACAGGGACGGCCGTTTCAGCCGCAGTTACTGGAAGCGGTTCACCGCGGTGTGCGCATTCGGTACACAAAGGTANTTGAAGACGACAACACGAATCAGGCCAAGCTGTTGCCGACGGTCTACAACCACCAGCCGGCNATGGCGGTGGTANAGGATCGGTTTGTGTTGGCTAACTCGGCGGTTATGGCGCGGGCGATGGTTGACGGTATTCTGGATGGCAAGCCGGACCTTGGCCGGGGTAACCGAAACTTTCACTTGGAGACACAACCTGCGGAACTGGCAAGAATGTTGCGCGACAACCACTGGGAGTGGCTGGNGGAGATGATGCGGCGTGGTGGCGCGCGCGATCAGGCAAACTGGGAGACGGCCACGCTTTTGAAAGCGCTTGATTCTTTGCGGAGTCTGCGGCTAGGCACGATGGTGGGTCGTGAAGATTTCCAGATGAAACTCGAGGGCCGTTGGAATTGATGTAACTTGCTTGCTGTTCCCGGCGTANTTGTAAACAATCNCCCNTCGTTCAACTCAAGCTGAAATGAAGANCCCCTCACTCCTCTTTGCCGTCGTGCTTCTGGCCAACTCGATCGTGGCTGCGCCCAAGCCACTGGCGCAGTCTTTGCCCGGCGGTGCGTTTGCCTTCGTGGAAATCGATGGGCTCGGCCGCAAGGTGCAGCAGTTTAAAGACTCGGGGTTCCTTGCAGCCGTTCTGGAGTCGCCGCAGTATCAGGCGTTTACCAAGACCGATGAATACAAGCGCGCGATTGGTGTGGCCAAGCTTTCGGAGACATACTTGGGCACGGATTTGTGGACTGCCGCCGCCAAGTTCCTCGGTGGCCAACTGGCGTTGGCACTTTACCCGAGCGACAATCCTGCCCAGCCGGATGCACTGGCAGTCTTGCGTACACCTAACGTAGATGCCATGCGCGAGTTGCGCTCTAAAATCTTGGATCCAATTCTCTTGCTAGCCGGTGATGGCGCGCNTGAGGAGATGCTCAACGGCGTAAAGGTCATTGATCTGGATGGCAATGCGTTCCTTGCCCTGGGACCGGACTGGATGGCCGCCTCGAACCGCCGACCGCTGATGCAGGCTACCGTGCGCGCGCTGGTCAATGGCAAAGGTCCGACGCTGGCCGCGAGCACGGCGTTTAAAAAGATGCGCGCCAAGATGGGCGAAGGGCATTTCCTCGCCGCCGGCATTGACCTGCCAGCGGNCGCTAAGCAGTACAATCAGCCGCTGAAGACACCGGACAAGCTGGACGACGGCGGTGCTTCACTGTTCTTTCACGGCATCATCGCGATGGCACCCGACAGNCCGTATCTGGGACTGACGATGGACATCGACGAGAAAGGCTTCTCAATCGAAAGCGCCATTGACGGCAACCCGCGCGAGATGGACGAGAAGTTTGGCTGGTTCTTCTCTGATCCNGCCACGCCGGGCACTCATGATATNCCGGCGGTGAAGGGTCTCCTCGGCGGCCTCACCATCCATCGCAACCTCGGCGGCTGGTACCGCCTGCGCGAACAGCTGCTGGAAGAACGGCTGCAGGGNGGNTTCGACGAATTTGAATCGGGCCTTGGCAATCTGTTCCCGGGACGTGACGTGGGCGATGACATCATGCCCGCATTCGGTCCCACGGTGACTTTCCTCGCGGCGGAACAGAATTTCGATCATTTTGTCGGCGAACCGGGCATCAAGTTGCCGGGCTTCGCGCTGATCTTCGACCTCGAAAAACCGATGGCCGGCAAACTCTTTCAACTCGTGTTCCAAACTATCGTCACGATCACCAACTTANCGGGNGCCGAAGAGGGNCTCAACCGCGAGCCGTCGGTGATGACCGCCATCGTCCACAACGGTGTGCCAATCAACACCATCGAGTTTCTGCAGTCACCCAAGGAAAAGCGGCTGGACATCTCTTACAATTTTGTCCCGTGCGCCACGACGGTGAAGGGTCGATTTGTCTTCTGCACTTCGCTGGCGCTTTGCAAGGCGTTGGTGGATGAAATCCGCAAGCCCTCGAAACCCCGCCGTGAAAACCGCAACTTCAACCTCGAGTTGTATCCGGATGCGGTGAAAGGCCTTGTGCGGGCCAATCGCAGCACACTGGTGGCGCGCTCCGTGCAGACCGGCAAGCCAATTGAGGATGCCCGACAAGAGATTGACTTGATCCAGCGGCTACTGGGCCACGTGCAGCTGATCCGCTTCAATACTTCCGTGCAGGAAGACGGTTATAAGGTGCGTTTGAGGGGGCGATGGCAATGAGCCGACCTGAGGGAATCCTCGAGCCGGTTGAGGGCGACAAACTCACACGGCGCAATGCGGCCCACCTGCTGCGGCGCGCACAGTTCGGCGTCAGTGCGGCGGAGATACTCCGCGCGGAAAAGGACGGGCTCGCCGCCACCCTGCACCGCCTCACCACAATACAGGAAGAGACTGAGGATTTTTCGTTCACCACCCGACTTCTCCGGCAGGCTGCATATGACACCGGAGACATCAGCGACCTCCGTGCGTGGTGGTTGCATCGCATGCATTACTCCACGAACCCGTTGGAGGAAAAGCTCACACTCTTTTGGCACAACCACTTTGCAACCTCCTTTGCCAAGGTGCGTAGCGTGCCGCACATGGCCGCGCAAAACGACCTGTTCCGGAAAGAGGCATTGGGAAGTTTTCGCCGTATGTTACATGGCATCTCCAAGGATGTGGCGATGCTCATCTGGCTGGATGGCAACGCTAACCGCAAGCGGCACGCCAACGAGAATTTTGCGCGCGAGGTGATGGAACTGTTCAGCCTTGGCGAGGGCAACTACACCGAGGATGACATCAAGCAGGCCGCAAAGGCCTTCACCGGCTGGCATGTACGCAATGACCGATTTTGGTTTAATGCCCGTCAGCATGACGACGGCGACAAGTCGCTCTTTGGGCGCACGGGCAACCTTGATGGCGGCGACGTGATTGACCTGTGCCTTGGCCGTCCGTCCTGCGCGGAGTTTCTCGCCAATAAATTGCTGCGCCGGTTCGTGCTGGAGCAGCCGAACAAGGCGCAGGTGAAGGCGTTGGCCGGTCGAATTCGCGCACATGACTTTGCCATGACGCCGGTGATGCGGGAGTTGTTTTCTTCCCGACTGTTTTTCAGTGGTCCGACGCGAGCGGCCATCATCAAGTCGCCTCTGGACTTGGTGCTGGGCTCGGCGCGTGCGCTGGGTGGTCGACCCAATCTTCGGCGACTCGGCTCGGCGGCAGCGCGACTGGGGCAGGATTTATTTCAGCCGCCATCGGTCAAGGGCTGGGAAGGCGGCCGCCTGTGGATCAACAGCGCCATGCTCCTGCAGCGTGCCAACTTTGCGGCCGAGTTGGTCTTGAAGCAGTCCATGGGCACGATCAGTGACCTAGGATCGAACCGGCAGAATGCCTCGCTGGGGGGGACAACGATGGATCATTCCCTGACCCTACTGCTGGCTGGCGGCGCGTCACCGGCGGCTCGAAAACAACTGGCGGATTTCCTGAAAAACTCCGCAGGCAATCGCGAACAGAAACTCCGGGAACTGGCGCATCTGGTGATGACCATGCCCGACTATCAGTTGATGTAATTTTGAATATGAAACGGGACGGCATGAAACAATCATTCTCAATCGGCCCACGCAGGCGATTTCTTGGCCAGTTGGGCGGCGTGATGGCGCTGGGTGCCGCGTTGCCGCCGGCATTTCTTGCGCGCGCGGCAGCTCAAGCCAAACAGGATCGCGATGGTCGTATCCTTGTGCTGGTGGAACTGGCAGGCGGCAATGACGGGCTAAACACGGTTGTGCCCTTCACCAACGATGAGTATTACCGGCAGCGCCCCACCATCGCACAGGGCCGCGGCGCGGTGCACAAGCTTAACGACGAGTTGGGACTGCATCCGGCGATGCAGGGGTTCAAGAAACTCTTTGATGACCGCAAGTTGGCGGTAGTGCAGGGCGTGGGTTACCCCAATCCCAACCGGTCACACTTTCGTTCGATGGACATCTGGCACACGGCGGTGCCGGGCCAGGTGGACAAACGAACAGGTTGGCTGGGGCGTGCATTGGACCGAACGGCGGAGCAACATTCAGGCCGATTGCCGGCAATGGCGCTGGGGATGGAACGGCTGCCGCTGGCGCTGGTCTCGACTAAGTTTTATGTGCCCATGGTGCGCAGTCTGGAGGATTACAAACTTCAGCTCGGCGAGGGACCAGGCCGTGAGGAACGAGGGACGGTGGTTGAAGCGTTGGCGGACCAAACTGCGGCAGCAGGCACGGAGTTGGAGTTCCTGCGGCGCACGGCGGTGTCTGCCTACAGCAGCGCGCGGCGACTGGAGGAAGTGACCGCGCAGTACCAGCCAGCGGCTGAGTATCCCGAGAACGGGCTTGGTCAGCGGTTGAAGACTGTCGCACAGTTGATCGCTGGGGATCTGGGGGTACAGGTATTCTATGTCTCGCTGGGTGGTTTCGACACACATGCGGATCAGACTGGGGCTCACAATGGGCTGATGAATGAGTTGTCCACGGCGCTGACGGCGTTCCAGCAGGATTTGGTGGGGCACAAGCTGGCTGACCGCGTGCTCACCTGCACTTTCTCCGAGTTTGGCCGGCGAGTGAAGGAGAATGGCAGCCTCGGTACTGACCACGGGGCGGCGTCGCAGATGTTCTTGCTGGGCAACGCTGTGAAGCCAGGCATTCACGGCGTGCACCCTAGCTTGACGAGGCTCGACCAGGGCGATCTCATTCATCACACGGATTTCCGTCGTGTTTATGCGACTCTGTTGGAGAAATGGCTGGATTGGCCCACCGCTCAGGTGCTGGCCGCCGGGCACAAGCCAATGCCAATCCTGTAGTAAGACAGGGTTTTACGTTGACTTGAACTGAGTTTGCCACTACGACGAGCCTTCCCCAACGGCCATGCCTCGCAAACAAATCGCTTCCTTGATGATGTTCGGTAAGGCCTTGCTGCGCGACCAGCGTTGCATAGGGGCAGTTACACCCAGCTCTTGGGCACTCTCTCGGCGCATGGCCAGCTACATCCCCGAGGACTACGATGGCTACGTGGTCGAACTGGGCCCTGGCACCGGATCCATCACCGATGCCCTCCTCAAACGAGGGCTGGATCCCAAGCGGTTTTACGCGATCGAGTTTACGCCTGACCTCGCCGAGCACGTGCGTAAGCGTTTCCCAGGAATCAACGTGGTCGTGGGGGATGCGGCAAACCTCAAGGAACTGCTACCGCCTGAGGTTACTGAAAATGGGTTGGAATATATAATCTCCGGCTTGCCCTTGCGCGCCATGGGTCAGGAAAAAGTTGACCAGATCATTGGCACTATTCGCGACAACCTCACCGAGAACGGTAGCTACGTACAGTTTACCTACAGCCACGCCCGCAATCGCAACCGGATCATCAAGGACCTCCATATGCGAGACACGTCCATCGTTTGGTTGAACGTGCCCCCCGCGCGTGTGGATGTTTTCGAAACCAACGGAAAGTCCAATGGCCAGGCCAATGGATTTTCCAACGGTAAGCCTGCGGCCAACGGCCACGGCTAAAAAAAAGCCCCTTTCAGGTTTATTGGATAACATGAATTTTCCATGTTGCAATTTGGTGACATCTGCGCAGAATCAAAAAAACCCGCCGGGAAAATCCCGACGGGCTACCCAACCTGTTTAGCCTCCTTTGCTCAGCCGAGGAGGCTGAACTCTTTTATAGACGCCGAAACGGCGCAAATAGTTCCCAAAAATTGCCACCCCTGGGACTGTCTGGCACGGGGACAACGGCCAACAGAACCAGGAGTGGCGGCTGGCAGTAATCAAGGTTTATAAAAGTTTGTGCGCGACCGGTTCTTGTCGACCTCATTGCCGACGCCGTAGCCGACCGCCGCGCCCACGCCCGTTCCGATCAGCGTGGATTTCGTGTCATGGCCAAGAGCCTGTCCCGCCAGCGCTCCCAAAAGCCCGCCCATCAGCGCGCCGTTAGAGCCGTTGGACATCCCGGCACAACCCGTGCCGAGCATTCCCACTGTTGCGATTACCAAGAGGGTCTTTTTCATCGTATCACCTGTTATTTGATGTTTCGTTGATGCGCGTCATATCATACGCACACGTATAAAATAGTACGTGTGCGTAGAATGTCAACCCCTGAGTGGAATTTTTTTCTATTTATTTTTTCTCGCTCAGTTTGGGGTTCATATGTGGTCCGTGGATACGCTGAGAACCTAAGAAAGTTGTGCCTTGCCCGGGTTGCAAATGCCCCATGCCGGGTGCGTGTTTTGTGGGTGATGAAGATTGCAGGTTGGATTTCACTTTTCATCTGCATTGGCGGAAGTCTTGCGGCCAAAGAAAGAATGTGAAGTGCATGTCGTGTAGTTGCAGCATCGCATACCCAGTCCAGTGAGGGGACGTACCGGTCTGTCCCGATGGCGGCGAGTACTAAGCCGGCGTCAGTCCCGTTTCCACGTCAACTGCACCGCAAACCAGTTTCAGTGCCGGTGATCCATCCCTCTATAATCTTTTTCAATTATTGTAGTAGCGGGCCCTCTTCGTGAGCTCTTAAAATAACACCCGTGGAAATGCCGGGATAGGCGGCATGACCATATAGTGCGTTG
>PBPF01000103.1 GCA_002724615.1 Verrucomicrobiales bacterium
CCGCGGCCTTGGTGCAGGCGGAGAATTGGGCGCAATTTCGCGGGCCGGGCGGGCGCGGCATCAGCGGCGACAAGGGTATCCCGGTGAAATGGACGGCCAAGGATTATCGTTGGAAGGTGAAACTGGCGGGCGTAGGGCACTCGTCGCCGGTGGTCTGGGACAACACGGTACTGATCACTTCCGCGGCGCGGGCAGGCGAACGGCGGGCGTTGCAGGCATTCGAGGCGGGCACGGGAAAGGAGCTCTGGGCACAGCAACTCGGCGGCAACACCCACCCGAAGCATGCGCTCAACAGCTATGCGTCGGCCACGCCGTGCACGGATGGCAAGCTGGTGTATGTGGCATGGGGCGACAACGACGAGTATTTTCTGGTGGCGCACGACATCAAGACGGGCAAGGAGAAATGGCGCACGCAACTGCAGACATCACTGAGCAAGCATGGGCACGGCACGGCGACTTCGCCGGTCCTGTTCGAGGATCTGGTGATCCTGTTAAATGAGCACGACACGGGTCCGGGTTATATCGTGGCGCTGAACAAGGAGACGGGCAAGCAGGAGTGGAAGCTTGAGCGCAAGATCGAGATCATGACCTACGCCACGCCGATTATCGTGGACGTGAACGGCCAACCGCAGCTCATCAACTCCTGCCTCGACGACGGGTTGATGGGCATCGATCCGCGCAAGGGCAAGGTGCTGTGGAGCACGCCTGGCAACTTCGACCTGCGCACTGTGGCAATGCCGGTGCACTGGAAGGGGCATGTGTATGGCAGCTGCGGTGGCGGCGGGCGCGGTAAGCTGATGCTGGCGGTAAAGGTTGGCGGCAAGGGCGACGTGAACAAGACGCATATCGCGTGGAAACGCCAGAAGTCGCTGCCATACGTGCCCACGCCCATTGTTTATCAGGACCACATTTATATGTGGCTGGACAACGGCATCGTGATTTGCGCCAACCCGAAAACCGGCGAGGAGATTTGGAATGAGCGCGTCGGTCGCGGCGACTTCTCCAGTTCACCGGTCTGCATTGACGGCAAGATTTACTGCAGCTCACGCACAGGCGAGTTCACTGTGGTGAAGGCGAGCCCCAAGTTTGAAATTCTTGGTCGCAGCCAGCTGGGTGAAAAGACCCACGCCACACCAGCGGTAAGCAACGGCCGGATGTTCCTGCGTGGCTTCGAGCACCTGTATTGCCTGGAAGCGAAGTAGCCTGTTTTACGGCATCACGATCAGGAACTGGACTGCGTCGACGATGACGTATTTACCATCAGTGCCTTCCGTGCTGATGGTGATGGAGCCTGCGCGACCTTTCTTGAAGTGGAACAGGCCGATGGAGCGGAAGAGCTTGGCGATGGGCGCGGGCTTGCCTTCGTCAATCTTCACGACGGTTTTCCCCTTGGCATGACGCACGGTGACGGGCACGCCATTGGCACGGCGGATATTGCTGTTATGCGCGATGCGCACCTCGTAAAGGCCGGTGCGCGGCAGATCAGGAGTGAAGGTGGCGCTTTTTCGACCCTTCTTTTCCTTCATGTCGTGAATGTAACCGATGCCAACAAATGGCGGCGTATGGATGCTGTGTTTCCATTCGCCAATGAGTTTGGCCTCGGTGTTGTCCACCACAACGCCGGGCAGCTTGGACTTGTCCGGGACGATGAACTTGATGTTCTCCGGCTTGTCGACCTGATCAGGCCGCGGCAGGCGCGGACCGTCAGCTTTGAGCATCCCTGAGAAAAACACCAACAGGCCAAGGACCATCTTCATTGGCTCAGCTTAAGGCAACTGCCGATGGCTTGCAATTCGGTTGCCATGCCCTGATAGGCTTATTAGCCTCGTGGCGATGAAATTCTTTTTTGCACTGTGCATTGCAGCGTTGTCGTCATCGGCAGCGCAGTGGAGTGAGTTCCGCGGTCCCAATGGCGAGGGTAAAACGGCGGCGGACCTGCCTCTGGAGTTTGGCGAGGGCAAAAATGTGAAGTGGAAAACGCCCATGCCCGGCAAGGCGTGGAGCTCGCCAGTAATTTGGGGCAAGCAGATTTGGTTTACCAACGCCGAGGCGGACGGCAAAAAGTTATGGGCGGTGTGTCTGGATGCCGACACGGGCAAGGTGCTCCACAACAAGCTGGTGTTCGAGATCGCCAAGCCACAGAAAAGTCCCGTGGCGATGAACAGTTATGCCTCATGCACGCCGGTCATTGAGGACGGTCGCGTGTATGTGAGCTACGGCGTGCATGGCACGGCCTGTCTGGACACGGAAACTGCAAAGGTCATTTGGCAGCGGCAGGATGAGGAGTTGACGTGCGACCATTTCCGATTGCCGGCCAGTTCGCCAATTTTGCACAACGGCATGCTGGTGATGATGTTTGACGGTGCCGATAAGCAATTCGTCGTGGCGCTGGACAAGGCCAACGGAAAAACCAAGTGGCTGCACAAGCGCGCATTCGATTACCGCACCAACAACGGCGACCGCAAAAAGGCCTATGGCACGCCGACCTTTATCAAGATCGGCAGTCAAACACAGCTCATCGCTCCCGCAGCCGTAGCCACCGAGGCGCTGGATCCGGGCACCGGCAAGTTACTCTGGACCGCGCGCACCGGCGGCATGAACGCCAGTGGCCGCCCAGCGTTTGGGCACGGGCTGGTGTTCATCAACAACGGCATGGGCGGCCTCGCCGCAATCAAGCCCGGCAAGGGCGCCTTGGAACCCACATGGAGCATGCGCCGCAACGTGGCGAAAAAATCCTCCATCATCCTGCGCGGTGAACACATTTTCATGGTGGCCGACAACGGCGTCGCGTCGTGCCTTGAGGCGAAGACCGGTGAGGTACTATGGAGCGAACGGCTCAACGCCGGCGAGTTCGCCGCCTCCCCAATCCTTTGCCAGGACCGCATCTACTGCTTCAGCATGACCGGCAACAGCGTGGTCTTCGCTGCCACGCCAGAATTCAAGCTACTCGCGCGCGGCAAGTTCACCGAAGGCTTCATGGCCAGCCCAGCCATCACCGGCAACGCGATGATCCTCCGCACAAAATCAGCAGTGTACCGGGTGGAGAAATAGCCAGAATCATTTCGAGATTGTTCGCTTTCACTATTGTCCTAGAGGGTTAGGAGCTTTATACAACGGCAATGAAAAACCTATTTTCAGGTTTGTTACTGATACTGGCATTGGGCTGCGGGGATAGTGGGACGAAAGCACCTGAGGAAAAGGCCAAGGAGCAATCAAAGGGCAACATCACTGTTGAGCCGGCACTGCCATCGACTGTCAGTAATACATTGGGACCGTTCAAAATTGAGGAACTGACACGGGAGCAGTGGTTTGGAGTTTATTCGGATAAGAAAAAAGTTGGATTTCAAAAACTGTGGGCTCGAAAAGAGACGGTGAATGGGAAGCCCATGCTGGTGGTTGAACTGGGGCTGGACATGGCATTGCCTACACCGGAAGGGGCTCGATTGCGGGTACGCAAGTTGAACCATTTTGAGCTGGAGACGCCGCATGGGCTGGTGTACGCATTGGACTCAGAAGAAGTAAAGGGGACGGACGGCAAGTCTGTTATCAATCAAATAGAGGCACGTCGGACAGACAACGGCATGGAGATTGCGGTGAGCGAAAAGGGAATCACCCAGAAGCATGTGGTGGAGGGGTTGGCGGGGTCTGCACTGGAAGAGTTTGCGGTGGAGGCATGGCTGCGAAAACGCGGCCCCGTGAAAGGGGAGTCGCATGAGATGGAATTGACGGATCTTCAAAAGCGCAAGCGTGTTAAACGCACGGCAACTGTGGAAAGAGAACGTACGCTGCGGTTGCTTGGCAAAGAGGTGGAAGTACGGGTGGTGAAGATAACCGATAGTGATGGGAAATCCACCGTGGTTGCCTATGGCCCTGATGACCTAACGACAGTGAGTATGCATCTACCAGACCTCGGACTGGTACTGCGGCAGGAAACCAAAGAACAGGCATTGGGACGGACGGGCAACTAGGGTAAACGTTCCAGTGCTTTCGGGCTAATGTCAGCCCAGTTCGTCATCGCTGACCACCTGCTGGTCGACTTGCTGCGCCATTTGATGGGCGGTGTTGATGCACCAGTCGACGACGGCTTGGTGGTCGTCTTCCGAGGGGCAGCCGTGCTTGGCGATGTATCCGGCCATGAGTTGGCCAGCCACCTTGAAGACAGCTCGTTCGCTCGGTTTAAGATCTAGGGATTCCTGAAACATGGCGGTCAAGGACCGGCGAGGTCGGAGAACTCACCAGCGTCAAAAAATGATCCTTGGCAGTTTTCGCACTGCTCAAAAACCAAGGTGCCGCGCTCGGCATTTTTTTGGCGGCGCACCCATACTGGTTCCATTTTCACGGCACACCTAGGGCATTGCGCTCCACGGTAGCCGCCGGGGCTTTCCGTCAGCGCACCGGAATCCGGAGGTTGGCGTTCCCAGATACATTCGGTATCCAAGGCATCTGCCGCGCCGGGCAGAGTTAATAGCTGTTCCCGCTCCATGGCATCAAACCAGACTCCTTGGCAGCTCGTACAACGATCTAAAGTAACGGCACCAATGGGTACCTCCTCCATTGGCTGCTGACAGGCGGGGCAATTCACGGGAAAACTGTATCCGCACACCGGCGGCTGGCAAGGCGAATTGATTGCCAGAGTCCTAAATGTAGGCTACCTTGCACTCATGAAGCATGGGTACTGCTTGAGTTTGCTTTTGCTGGCTGGTTGCGTGGGTTCGGGGACGACTAATGAACCACAGGTCATTACCGCACGCGAGTGGCGGTATCGCGACTGGAATTGGGACGTCCGCGAGATTGGGCGTCTGCCCGCCAATGATTTGCGGCAGCATTCTGAGGATGAGCTGGCCCGTAAAGCGAGCGCGGTGAACTTGATCAACCTGATCAACGCTGGATACGAGAGTGATATCTGGCGACAGCGCCGGATAATCCGCACCATCCGCTAATCGAAGTTCCTCGTTCGGATTTCTTTTTAATCCCGCAGCCAGTATCGCAACGGCGAGTTGCGAATTAGGTCGACGAGAAACTTGTTCATGGGGGCAGCCTCCTTTTCATCAATCCGTTGCACTAACATCATGGTGGCAATCAGTACCAAAATCAGCGCGGCAAAATAGAGACTGAATTGGTTCCATTTCAGGCCCAGCCACTCGATTTGTACGGGCTTTAACAGATCGATGCCAAAGCCCCACAGGATGGGAAACAGGCCGGCGGTGAGGCTGCCTACCACGGAGAAAAGCGCGAAGAAATGGCTGCGGCCCATCTTTGGGACAGTGGCCATGGCGAGCTTAGATAGGGCCATATTGAACATAGAGAAACCGAAGCCCATGGCGAGGTAAAGTGCGATTACCATGCCGAATGATGGCTGCAGCACGCCGCCCGCCATGGCGACCCAGCCAGCGAAGATTAGTATCCAAGTGATGATGGCGGTATGCATAACGGGACGGCTGCCCATGCGATCGAGGCGGGTGGCGAGAAACCAAAGTGTGAGCAGACCGCCGGCGAACTTGGCGGATGCAGCGAACATGATGAGATTGTCGGCCATTGCGACAGGGCCTTTCAGGAATTTCACTATAAAAGCCATGATGCCNCCCATGGCCACCGCCCAGGCGAAGGCAACCCAAAGGAGCTTGCGGAACGGCGGGNGTCGGATAATTTCCGCCCAAGGCACGGCACGAGCCACTTCGGCTTCCTCCGGCGGCGTGGGCACCTCGGGCACACGGTAGATGAAAGCCAGACTGACAATGCCAAACAACAGGCTTGCGCCAAAGAGCACGCCAAACTGGTGGCTGGCAGGATTGGAACCGAGATACCACGCGACAAGCAGAAACGCGGCCAAGCTTCCGACGTTGTTGCAGGCGTTCTCGATGGTGAGATAGCGGCCGCGAACGTTCTCCGGGATCAGGCCGGTGATCCACGGGAACCAGCCGCAGCTGGATATACCGCGCACGAGATTGAAGAAGAACAACATGGCCAGAATGATGGCGAGTTTGTTGTTGTGGTCGAAAGTACTGTCGCTGGTGAAGGGCACGACGGCGAGGCCGGCGACAAATATCAGGCGCAGAGTCCAGCCAGTGGTGATGAAGCGCTTGTAGCCAACGCGGTTGACATAGTCGGCAGCGGGAATCTGAAAGACAACCATCAACGGGGTGAGCCCGGCAATAAGCCCCATGACGGTGGCACTGGCACCAAGACTTTCCGCATATAGAAAGATTGGGCTATCCATCACGATCATGACGGAAAGGAAGTTGAAAAAGAAAAAGGTGAACAAATGGTTCACCCCCGGCGACCAGACATCCTTGGCTTGAGCCATCTACTGCCTACCCTCGGCGGGCGCGGGCAGCCAGCCGGATTGCGACATGCGGTAACCGCCGATGGTGGTAAGGATGATCCCCGCCCAGAGGAAAATATACAGTGGGTTGACGAGGAGGTTTTCGCCCACGGAGAGCGGAGGGAACTCGATGCCCTTCTTACGGGCGACCAGACCGCCGATGTACCAGAGGTCAAAGAATATACCGAGGCCGAACACGCACCAGCGGTTGCTGCGGAAAAGCATATACATACCCAGGCCACCGGCGACAAAAGTGGCCATGTAGCCGAGGGTTACGGTGGTAACGTGCGTGGCCAGCCAGAAACGTGTGTCGAGCACGGCCTGCATCATGGTGAAGGTGTCTCCGTCGCCGATAGCCAGAAAGTGGGCTATCAGCAGGGTGGAAAAACCACCCACCGCCGCCATGGCGTTGCCGATGCCGGGCTGGCTGCGCTGCATTTTCTCCAACAGTAATCCCATGATGACAGCACCCCAGCCGATGAAGATTGCAGAGGAGTAGAGAGTGGTGACCGGAGGATAACCAGAAATCCAAATGCGAGCGATGAGGCCAAAGGTGTGCAGGACAAAGGTGAATGCAATAAGATTGAAGGCCGCGCGGTTGAGGACGGAGGACAGGGCTACGGTGCCTGATTTGCCGGTGTCAGTGGAGGTCATCCAAAACCGGTGAGGCAGCGAGCCCACGATGATGAATAGCACCTGGCTGGTACAAAACACTAGCAGCCAAAACGTGATGCCCGAAACTGCGCCGTAGGAATGCAGTCCGACGCCGAGCTGGTTGACGCCGAACCACGACCAAGCGGTGATGATGTTGCCGCCCAGCGCGAGGATGGCGAGGCCGCGGGCCTTCAGAAAGCCACCGAGGCGTGCGTGAAGAATAATGGCGTTCCAAAGGACGATCATCAGCGCGCCGTTTTCCTTGGGATCCCAGCCCCAGAAACGCCCCCAGGAATCATCGGCCCAAAGCCCACCAAGCACCGTGCCGACAAAACTCAAGAGCAGAGCAAAACACACGATGCCGAAAATAAGACGACCGGTGGATTTCATCCGCTCCTCATCCACGGGCGCGCCGAACAACCAGCTGACACAGATCAACAGGAAGCCCATCAGGTACATGGCGGCGCTGGTGGAGAAGGGTTCGAGATGATTATAAAACACTTCAAAGCCGGTACCACTGCTTCCGGAAGCGTCAGCCTCCGCAGTCCGCTTCTGTGCCTCGGCCAAGCTGTTGTTGAATGCGTTNGCNTCATTCCTTTGCCATGCCAAAAGCATGTCAGCCCAGTTGCGAATGGGCTCGTTGCCAATATCCCTGAGATTTTCCAGTTTTTGCTCCTGCGATTGACGAAATTCGCCACTGAAGTCGCCTCGTCCAATGGTGGGCAAGGCAGCATTTCGGAGTTGCCTTGCCATAGCCTCAGTTTCCTGTTCGGTGGGTTGGCGTTTACCCAAGTCACCTGCTACCCACTCCGTGATGGACCGCCAGTTGTTGTCCCCTTCGGGCGGGATGATATGCGGCGCGATCAACGCATAAAAATGCACCACATGCTGGAGTCGCATTCCCAACTCGACGAACTGCTCTTCCTCCAGGCTCAGGGGCTGATTGTTTCTCCTTTTCTCGTTAGCCTTAAGAGTCTCGCCTACCAGTTCCGGCAAACGCGGAACCAGTTCTTTTAATGTGTAGCGATAGCCATGCCGAGGTTTCAAACCCAAGGTGCGCAGTACGTGCAGGTTTTCAATCCGAAACACGCGGTAATTGGCCGCGGTGGGTGAGCCCGACATGGTATCCAACAGCCACTTGATGGCGGGCCGCTTGACTTCCTTCTCTCGTCCGCGACTGTCGGGCACCATCTCGGTGGTGGTTTGCCGCTCAGAAATGAGGATTAGGTAATTGCGCGCAAGGGAATCGAGTGGNTTCACGCGCCCCGACTCCACGACCGGCAACCGGCCGAAGCCATGCATATCCATGCCCCGAAACGGTTTGCTGGGTACGGAAAACGCCTTACCCAGCAACCAAAGCACCATGACAGCCAGAACGATCACCGGCAGATTGCGCAAAAATTTACCCTGCTTCACAGGCTCTGATTGCTCTTCCGCCACGGGCGTATTGGTTTTTTCCTTTTCNCTCATGCCCGTTTTTCCTTCTCCCGCAAGTAACCCACCAAGTGCATGATGAAATGCGCCAACAATCCAGTGGCCACGATCATGCAGGAGACGTAGGGAATCATCCAACCAGCGTTGCGGACCACTTGCAGAATTGTGCCTTGATCCTTGCCGCGCACGGAGGACTGGTAAAAAGTCTCNCCTTCATAACGCATGGGGTTGTTCATCCAAATCTCCAAGTTGTCGCGATCAACATTGCGCAACTTGTCCTCAAGCCGAACGGTCGCTCGAAAGTCCTTTGCGGTTTGTGTGCCCACATACTTGTCGTGGGTGAATTTTTTTAGNTGGAGAGTGTACGGCTTGTAGGTCCGGCGGAATCGTAACGCCACTTCGTAAATATGATTACCCACTCGAACCGATTCACCGGTGTCCGCAGGNTTCANGNTGATCGCCGGCGACAGCACACCATCGTACCATGANGACAATTCCANCCGGGCCAACTCTTTATCAGATCCCTTTTCCTTCAAGATGACCTTGGCAGATGGAANATCGATCGNCTGGTCTGTTGCAGCACCGCTNGTTTCCGGCTNTGAGTGGATATGAAACAACCGCCCCCGGCCACGATCCGCCCATGGCTTCTCNCCATCGTGAAACCCTNNATGGATGNNTGAGTTCACCATGTACTCCTCCACCTCCACATCAAAAGGCAGCAACTCATGCTGGATGATACCGNCGGCGCGTANAATCTTCGCTGGAATGACCGTAACCTTGTTGGATGCACCTGAGGTGTCAATCACCGCCAGCTCGGGATCGCTCGTGTCGCGGTCGTGATGGATGAAGTTGGCGGATTGGCCCACCA
This sequence comes from Verrucomicrobiales bacterium, assembly GCA_002724615.1. Taxonomy (GTDB): domain Bacteria; phylum Verrucomicrobiota; class Verrucomicrobiia; order Limisphaerales; family UBA1100; genus UBA6614. The sequence goes on from PBPF01000103.1 coordinate 9,279, forward strand.
TGATCGACATTTTGCCCTCTACGGCCGCCGACCCTGTGATCACTTCCGCCACGAGCATCAGGATAACCCCTCCGTGCACCAGCACCATCCCTGCCTTACGGCTAAACAAGATCCAGCTGGCACCCAGCAGCACCAGCGCGGCAATCTGTCCGTTGGCCAGCCGCCACAACACACGCCAAAACGCGGCCTCATCAGTGATTGCCAAGTTCTGTAAAAACGCACCCTGAACCACCATCCACGTCAGAACTGTGCCCGCGACNAATGCCAGCAGACCCCANGCCAAACGNGCACCCTTGGCGTTGATTTTAAAACGCACCATGTGNGCCGCCACNAGGTTGACCAGCAGCACCGAGCCAATCAACCAGCCGCCCGGAAAATAAATCCCGCCCGGCACTTTCCAGTCGCGCGGGAAAAAAATGCTGAACTCGATCCAGCAAAACCATGGAATCTCCATACCATGCGGCGCGATCACGGGAATGGATACGTCCACCGGCAGGGTGGTTCGGAAATACTTGTCCACCACCGTCCACAAGCCTTGGTCCACCTGCGCCACCGTGCCGGCCAATACGATGAACACCGCCATGCCAAGCAGTGCTACCGTCAGCCGCAGCGATGAGATGAACCGCAACCCAAGCCTTAGCCAGGACTTGCGCGCACGCTCTGGAGCAGCCTCTAAGGCGGCATCCTTCACTTCTTCCGGTTCGACCGGTGCGTTGTCAGTTTCCTTCTCCATTCTCGGTAAACTTGATCGACTGAACGAAGGCATCAAATGGATCGGCTGCTTGATTCACCGCCACGTCATGCCCTCTGAGTGTAAAAAACCAGTCCTCCATACCCTCGCCTCCCGGCACCATCACCAGTCGCATCTGCTGGCCCTCCTCTGCATTGTGCATGTCAACCAAATGCGATGCCCGACCTCCGACCTCCAGAGGGGTTACCCACTGCTCTATCGGATCTTCTGGCAGTTCCAGCTTTAACAGCCCGGCCCAACGATTGAATTGAGCTGCCAAACCACCGCCCGCGCGTGAAATCGTCAAACGTAATTCAGTCGACTCCCCTGGAATTCGGAAGGAGTAATCCACAAACTGGCTGGCACCGGCAGCAACCCAACCAGGTTGTAATTCCCAAGAGTCAATGCCGGTCAACGGATTGGCCACCTTTCGGTCAATCTTTGTGAACCGGATGCTCGA
>PBPF01000104.1 GCA_002724615.1 Verrucomicrobiales bacterium
CTGCTGCTGGCCATTTATCATTTCGCGGTGCGCAACACCTGGCTCGGTCGGATGCTTAATGGTCCCGCATCGCAGGCTTCCAAGCCTTCCAGTAAAGGCGAAGCAAAGAGTTAAGAACTACCTTAAAGCTTGGCGACTTGCTCTGCGATCTGGACGGCGTTCAGGGCAGCTCCCTTTAGGAGTTGGTCGCCGACAACCCAGAAGGTGAGGCCATTGTTCAGGGCGCAATCCTTGCGCAGGCGGCCGACGGCGCAGTTGTCCTGTCCAGCAATGTCGAGGGCGAGAGGATAGATGTTCTTTGCCACGTCGTCGCGAAGGTCGATGCCGGGGGCGCGGCGGATGGCGCGGCGGGCGGCGGCAAGGTTCACGGGCTTGGTGAACTCGGCGTTCACGGCTATGGAGTGGGAGCGGTAGACGGGGATTCGCACGCAGGTGGTGCTGGCACGGAAACGTGGCAGGTGCATGATCTTGCGGCCCTCATTCTCCATCTTCATCTCCTCCTTGGTGTAGCCGTTGTCGAGGAAGGCATCCACGTGCGGCAGCGCATTGAAAGCGATCTGGTGTGGGTATACGGATTTCTTGATTTTTTGTCCGCGTGTGAGGGCCTTGACCTGCTGGTCGAGTTCCACGATGCCCATCGCACCGCTGCCGGAGACGGCCTGATAGCTGGCGGCAAAGATGCGCTTCACGCCGAAGACCTGATGCAGAGGGTACAGGGCCATGAGGGTGACGATGGTGGTGCAATTGGGATTGGCAATGATGCCCTTGTGCTTGGCGACATCGCTTGGGTTAATCTCGGGGACGACAAGTGGAACGGCCTTGTCCATGCGGAAAGCGCTGGAATTGTCGACAACCACACAGCCAGCATCGGCCGCGGCGGGAGCGAATTGTTTGCTGATGCCGCCGCCCGCGCTAAAGAGGGCGATGTCGATGCCGGCGAAGGAGTCCTTCTTCAACTCGCGAACAGTGACAGGTTTCCCTTTGAACCGAATACGCTTTCCGGCGGAGCGTCGAGAAGCAAGCGGCAGTAGTTGACCAACGGGGAATTTGCGTTGCTCAAGGACACGCAACATTTCCTGTCCCACCGCGCCGGTGACGCCGGCGACGGCCACATTGAGTTTCTTCCTGCTGTTTTTCCTGCTCATTGGGGCGGCGGATAATACCGACTGCGGGGCTTGTGTCAAACGGGGAAAAAGGATTGGCGACGGCGGTGGTGGCGTGGTTTTCTAGGGAATGGAGGCGGACATTCGACCAGCGGTGCGCGAAGACCTGCCGGGGATTGTGGAAATCTATAACGAGGCAGTGCGTGAGACGACGGGTACGTATGACAGCGAGCCGCACACCATCGAACAGCGGGCTGCGTGGCTGGAGCAATGCACGGCGAAGGGATTTCCTGTCTTGGTGGCAGAGGTCAACGGGACGGTGGCAGCTTGGGGGGCACTGGGGCCGTTTGTGGAACGTGCGGGGTTCCGGCACACAGGGATATGCGCGGTGTACGTTGAGACCGCCTCACGCGGGATGGGGCTGGGGACAACCTTGATTGAGGCGCTGGTAATCGAAGCGCGCCAACGCGAACTGCACACGATGCTGGCCGCAGTGGATGCTGCCAACGATGCCAGCCTGCGCCTGCACGAGAAGCTGGGTTTTAAGCGCGTGGGAACGTTTCGCGAGGTCGGCCGCAAGAACGGCCGATGGCACGATGTGGTTTACCTGCAGCGGATGCTTTAAATTTTACTGTCCACCGGGACGAGGACGCGCTCCACCGTTACCAGGACCGCCGCCACCCGGGTTGCGATCGCCGCCGCCGCGGTTGCGGAAGCGGTCACGCAGGCTGCCTCCTTCGCCGCCGCCCTCGCTGCGTTCGCGCAGTGAAAAGCGGGGGAGTTCGCGAATCTTGGAGGGGTCAGCAGCCATTGCGCTTAGTCGCTCGCCAACCTTGTCCATCATGGCAGTAACCTCGGGATCACTGGTGGTCGTACGGAACTGACCGAGTAACGCCTGCCTGCCTGCAATAGTTTCAGCCGTCACTTCGCGTTCTCGGGTGGAGACTAACCGGCCGAGGTAGTATTCCGCAGTGCGTTTTGGGTCTGAACCGCCACGCCTACGATCTCTGGCTTCCCCTTCTGCAGGCTCCGGCTCTGCTGCTTGTGCAGCCAACTGGTCCATCACCTCCTTGAAACGGGATGTGACAATCTGGTTCGCCGCGTCGTTGCTGCCCATATAACGGCCAGCTGCCTCACGAATGGATCGGCGGGTGTCATCTGACAATTCCAAGTCGGCGTCATCATATAACTGCACATAGATTTCCATGATATTTTCGCCAAGGACATATTGAAGGTAGTCCCGGGCACCGCGGTTGAAACGGCCCTCATCATTAACGATCATCGCTTGTGCCTGCGGTGAGAACGTCTTGTCTTCGTACTTACGCAGAAGGCCCCAGAGCATGTCGTTGCCGCGGGCGTCCACGCGNAAGCCGGTTGGTTCCAAGGATTCCTGCTCCAACACCGCATGGGCCGCCATCAGNACTTCTTCCTTGTATTTGTTCCCGGCCATCTTCTCCAGNAACTTGTCGAGTTCCACNACTTCGGAGCCTCGGTTGGTGGCATTGAGTTCCCCCAGCAAGACCGCTTCTGCCTCAGNTCCGCCAATGCGTTGGACGACCTCAAACAGGCTCATACGCAGAGTGGGGGCTTCGTTGAAAGTCATGCCCTGTTGGCGTGCCATTTCTTGCATGCGCTGCTGCCAATCGCCCGAGCCGCCACCACCTCGGCCGAGGCCCCGCAATAGATCACCCAGCCCGCCGGGAGGCCGGCCCCCTCCGGGGCCGCCAGGGCCACCGGGACCGCGCCCTTGTGCCAAGGCCGAGTCAGCGATCATCATTGCCGCGAAAAGAATCATCCAGGTCCGTTTCATTTTTTGTCCTCTTGGTTCTATTTAATTTGTTGAAAGGTTAACGTCCACCGCGCCGGCCCCAGCCTCCCCAGTCGCCGAATCCACCACGGCCCCGGCCTCCTACTTCACCCAGCATGGCCTGCACGCCGCCGCGTTGTTCTTGCACTGCGTTGTACTGTTCAGCGGACAGAATCAATTGCACGCGGCCTTCCATTTCCTTGGCGGCATCACTGCTACCGCGTTCCTCCCGTTCACGCTCACCGCGTTCGCGCATTTGCGTAAACCGCTCGCGCATTTTTTGCCGACGCTCCTCCTCGGGTAAGCCTTCCAGCTCAGCGCGCATTTTTTCCCATTCAGCTCGCCCTTCTGCACGGCGTTTCTCCATCTCCTCCCGGCGCGCCTCACGCTCTGCATCGAGCTGTGGTTTCATATCCTCCATCATCGACTTGATCTGGTCGATCTGGGCGGTTTCGATACCCCATTTTTCCGCCACGCGGCGTTCACGGTCGGCTTGAATATCCGGCTCCACGTCAACGTTGGATTCCAGAAATGCTTGAATCTCCGGCAAGGCACCTTCGCCCAAGTCCACTAGTGCCTCGGTCAGGTAAATGCGCCGACGCTGCGGAATTCGCTCGTTGGATTTGTATTCCTCGGGCAACGCATCCAAGATTTGCTTCGGAGACAGGCCGATGGATACGCGTTGATTGTTGGCTAACTCGAGATCTTTTTTCTGTTGATTGATCACGCCTTGCAGCCGTCTGACCTCATTATCGCGACGAACGGCGGCACCCTGTTTGTCTTCAGCCTTTTCCTTTTGCAGGTCTTCAATGATCTTTTGCCTCTGCTCGGCTAGTATTTTGAAATTTTCGTTAGCGGCGAGCTTATCCTTGGCCGACTGGTTGGCTTCGCCCGCTTTATTCTTCTTTTGGATGGCCGTGACCACGATAGCCGACCCCGCTGCGCCGACAACTACGCCGGCCAGCACTAAAGTTATAGTAATTCCTTTCATGATATAAAAATCCCTTCCGACGCCAGACGCACCTCCGTCAGGCATGTTACGCGATCAACAGATCTTTTTTTGGAGGAAATTACGTATGTTGACCAGAAAAATCGATCCGCGTTGACCAAGGGCGAGCCCTTGGTTAGCCTGAATTCGTGATTGCTTTGGGGCAACCGGGGATGGGGCACAGCCGTCGGGACTGGATTCGACTGGGCGGGCTGGGCTGTCTGGGGCTTTCGATGGGCGATCTTTTGGCCGCAGAAAAGTTGCAGGCGGCGGGGGCGTTTGGCCGTGCAAAGTCTTGTATCATTTTCTTTCTTGGTGGCGGGCCACCACAGCATGAGACGTTCGATCCCAAGCCCGAAGCGCCGGCCGAGATTCGGGGTGATTTTAAATCCATTCGTACCAGTGTGCCGGGCACACATTTCTGCGAACTTTTGCCACGCGTGGCCAAGGTGGCCGACAAGCTTACGGTCATTCGTTCACTTCACAGCGACACCAATGTGCATTCCAAGAGTGGTTACTTTATGCTTACCGGTCGACCGCATCCCGGGTCGGGAGAGGTATCGGCCAGCCCAGAGGATTGGCCGAGCATTGCGTCAGTCGTCGGCCAGTTGCGGCCAAGTCTGNGTACGCCGTTCTCGAGTGTGGCCTTACCCGAGGTGATCCACAACGACAACGCCCCGCCTTGGCCNGGGCAGAACGGCGGCTTCATGGGNGTGACGTGGCATCCCCACGTGCTGCATTGCAATCCTGCGTTGCCCAATTATCAGGTTCGCGGTCTCCAACTTCCCACCGGACTCAGCGAATTCAGAGTTCAGGAACGTGCTTCCCTGCGTCGCCAGCTTGATGCGCATTTCATCAAGCAATTGCCCGATAGCCAGATTGGCGGCCTAGACCAGTTGCAGCAGCGCGCGCTGGATGTCGTCCGTGCCAGTGCCACGCACGCGGCTTTCAAGATCGATCGTGAGAAACCTGTTGTTCGTGACCGCTATGGCCGTACGCACCTTGGTCAAAGCATGCTGCTGGCACGCCGGTTGGTGGAGGCGGGGGTGCGTCTGGTGCAGGTGAATTGGCCTCGCGAGAAAGGCGATCAAATGACCGGCAACCCGCTCTGGGATACGCACCATCACAATACCTCGCGGCTGCGCGATAACCTTTGCCCGCAACTTGACCAAGTGCTGTCCGCGCTGCTGACTGACCTCAGCGACCGAGGACTGCTCAAAGAGACTTTGGTGGTGGTGATGGGTGAGTTTGGCCGTACGCCGAAGATCAACACGCGCGGCGGTCGCGACCATTGGGGTGCCTGCTATTCCGTGGCATTGGCGGGTGGTGGAGTGCCCGGCGGCTTGACCATTGGCTCCAGCGATGCGCACGGAGCATATCCCAAGTCGCGCCCACTGCGTCCGCCCGACTTGGCGGCGACCATTTTCCATCTGCTCGGCATCCCGGCCAACGCTGAGTTCAAGGACCGGTTGAACCGCCCCTTGCCGGTGGTCGAGGGCGGCTCGCCCATTCGTGAAATTATCGGCTGAGCGCGTGCATCGCGATGCCCGCGGCCACTGAGGCGTTCAGCGAGTTCACCCGTCCGCGCTGCGGAATGCCCACTACGTGGTCGGCCATGTTTAAAATAAACTGCCCGACTGACTTGTCCTCACCGCCAATTACCAGCAGCAGCTTTTCGGGTGCTGCCGCGTGTATTTCCTCCAGTGTCTCTTGCCCGCCCATGTCGAGCGCGGCGACCCGGTAGCCTGCCTCCGCCGCCTTGCGCGCGTACTGGTTGGCCGAAGCCTCCCGCGTGATGCGCATGAACTCCGTNGCNCCTGCTGACACTTTNACCACCGAGGGGTACACCTCTGGCACNCCGCGCGTGGGCAGGCACACGCCGTTGAACCCAAACACTTCTGCGCTGCGTAGGATGGCGCCGATGTTTTGTGGATCCTCGATGTTGTCCAGCAGCAGCAGTCGCGNCGTGTCCAGCAGTTCGTCAAATGGCGTGTAAGGGTAAAGCGAGGTCTTCAAGACCACCCCTTGGTTGTCGCGGCTGGTGGAAAGCTGGATCAGTCGGCCCTTNTCCGCCCACTCGACTTCNACNCCGTGCTTCTTTAAAAGTGTCACCAGCTTCTTGATCCGAGGCTTGTCGCGCGAGGCCTGATTCAGCCAGGCGCCGTAGACTTTCCGCCGNCCCGCGCGCAACACTTCGAACGCGGGGTTCAGTCCATAAACAAACTCGCGGGACGCCTTGGCCATGGNCGGGCAATGTCGGGCTTCCGCAGCCCGATGTCCAGCCATCACGACATCCCGGCAATCTCNCCCGCCACATGCCCGGCCGCCGCCAACCCAAAGGCGGCGGTGACGTGGGTGGCAGCGCCGAGGCCGGCTTCGCAGTTGAGTTTCAATGACTCACCGCTGTCGGGCTTGTCTTCGCAGACGGTGCCGTCGGGATGGGGGTATTGGACGGACTCGGCGGAGTAGACACACGGCAGCTGCCATTTTTTGGTGCCGCGTGGGAAGCCGTGTTTCTGTCGCAACTGCTTGCGCACCTTGAAAAGGAGCTTGTCGTACTTGGCGCGGGTAATATCAGCCACGCGTACCGCCGTGCCATCGCGCCGACCACCGGCGGCACCGCAGGTGATGATGGGGATCTGCTGTTTCCTGCATTCATCGAGTAGAAGACATTTGTTGGTG
>PBPF01000105.1 GCA_002724615.1 Verrucomicrobiales bacterium
GGCGGTGGTGCGACATGTCCAGCAGGCGGTGGTGCGACACGTCCAGCAGGCGGTGGTGCGACACGTCCCGGCGGGAGTGGGTCTAGCGGTGGTCAAGGAGGAGGTCAGGGCGGTTCCGGTGGTGGCCTTAATTTTAACAACGGATATGAGCGAGGAGTGACCGGTTACCAGATTGGTGTGCGGCTTGCATTTGCCGGCGTCGTGAATCCACCGATTCCTCACCGGCGATTCCAGATGAACATTGCCGCTGGTGGATCGGGTGGTGGCACTGGTGGTGGCCAAAGTGGGAATGGGCAAAGCGGTGGCGCTGCTGGAGCCGGTGGATCCGGAGGTGGTGTTGGTCATGGAGGATGGGTTCGCGTTAATGGCCGTACCGGTGGGTTCCAAATGAACAGCAGCGGTGGTCAAGGTGGCAGCGGGCAGGGTGGTCAAGGTGGCCAAGGGGGAGCCGGAGGACAAACAACCCAGTCAAGATTTTTACTTCCCACTCAACGGTTGGCCGCAGCTGGCGGGCAAGGCGGTAGCGGCGGAGGCGCAACCCGTCCTGCTGGTGGAGGCGCAACCCGTCCTGCTGGCGGAGGCGCAACCCGTCCTGCTGGTGGGAGTGGTGGATCTGGCGGAGGTGCTGGTGGATCTGGCGGAGGTGCTGGTGGATCTGGCGGAGGTGCTGGTGCCGCTATTTTATTGCGGAAGGAACTTGGTGCGCGTGGATCTGGCTATCGAAGGACTTCCACGGTGAAGTCGGGAGTAACGTCAGCTGCAGCAAGTGGCCGGGCAGTTCCTAGCTTGGATAATGCCCGTTTGAATCTGCGTGGCAGGCGTTCCAAGTAGAGCCGGACTCAAAGAACTTTCAACCCCTTGTCCTTATGGAGAAGGGGTTTTTTTTGAAATACCGATCACGGGCTGCCGCGTTCTAGCCAAGCAATGAGGTCTAGTATCTCATCGAGTGACAAGTTGTTTAACAGGCCAGCCGGCATGAGGGAAACTTTAGAGCGTGTACGGTTGGCAATGTCGGACTTCGGGATTTTGGTGATCTTATCAGGGAAGAGGGGGTTCTCAGCAAGTTGCAGATTGGGGGCACGGTAGTCAAGGTTGGGAATAATCTGGCCGGTGAGTTGATTTCCGTTCTTTAACTTCAAGACGCTGGTTTGGTGGTTCTCCGCAATTGTGCTGGATGGGGTAATGATCTCTTCCAGTATCGTGTTACGGTTGAACCGTCGCGCAACATGGCTCAAATCCGGGCCGATGGGGTAACCTACTGTGCCGTGGCGATGGCAGCGACTACACATGGCGAGGTGAAACATCTTTTGGCCACGGGCGAGGTTGCGTTTGGCTGGATCGAAGTCTAGAGCATTTTTGAAGTCAGTGGCTTTCCAGTCCTTTACAAACTTGCGGTCGGTAAGGTCGGGCAATGGAGGTAGCTTGGGTCTGTGGTTGATAATGTTGGCGAGGTTTTCCTTTTCATCTGGCGTGAGTGTGGCCAGTGCCTCGCGGCGAATGTGACCGAGGGCTTGCGGCAAGCCGCGTCCGCCAAGGAAGGTCTCGTAATCATTGAGTGCCCGGAAAAAGATGCGACGCGAGGAGGGGGTCCAACCTTTCTTGGCATTGCGCAGATGGTGCAAATACAAGATGCGCTCCCTTTGATCATTGCTGGCCTCAAGCAGCTTGACGGTAATGGGGATGGCATCAATCGGGTTTAGCCGTATGAGTAAGGGAGCTATGGCTTGGTTAATTGAAGATGAGGCATGTGGGAACCGGGGTTGAAGGGAGGCTTGGATAGCTTGAAGAGACTTGTGGGAAAGTTTGTGGCGATCCATTGCGCGGCGAAGCAGGTCGATGAAGCCCAGTTGGCCGGATTGGGGAAGGGTGTGCCAGGAATCAAGGAGGGAATTGAACCCGGAATTNGCGGACAACCAGTTTGATAGCTCGGTTGTTGTGGCGGTGTTGGCAAGGGCGGTCAGGGTTTCCAAGTTGTTAGTGGTCGCAGTTGGCCGCACGNATTTCTGNACATGTCGTTTCTCCATNGTGATTCGCCGGGCNTGCTGGATACGGTGGTCAGTGATTTTTGGATGGGGCGGCTGCATGGGATTCTGTCCGATATGGTCAGCCTCGGTGATCCGGCGTTGATCGCGGAATTCTTGGCAGAGTTTATCACGGATGGCTTCTTGAGGAGTGGCGGCACGAGGTTGGGNAGTTNGGNCTGTGTAGCGGACGCGGTAGAGGCCNCTTTGGGTCTTGCGTCCTCCGGTAACAAAATACATAGCCCCATCGGGACCAAAGGCAAGATCGGTGAGGTTTAAAGGTTGGCCACGTAGGAATACCTCCGCCGTGCCCATGTAGGTGGATCCACGCGGGGTGAGGTGCACAGCGAGGATGCGGCCATAGGTCCAGTCCAAGATAAATAGTGCTTTTTTATAATCGANAGGGAAATGGCTGCGGGTGCCGAACTTTACNCCGGTGGGAGAGCCCTTGCCGATGTCCAGTGTGGCTTGGGTGTTGTCGGGGNGGTCTGGAAAATAGGGAGGCCAACTGCCGGTTACAGCTCGCCATCCAAAGTCCGCGCCACTGGTGAGGTGCTTGACTTCCGTAGGNCGGTACCACGGTGTGCCCATGTCGAACTCAGCGTCAGCGTCATAGGTGAAGGGTTCACCGTCCGTATTGAAAGCGATGCCGTAGGGGTTGCGCAGNCCGCCACAAAAGATTTCCTTCCNGGTGCCATCAGGATTCATTCGGATGACATGGCCCTCGTTGTTGCGGAATGGCTGGATGTTTTTTCGGANCGGCGATGTGCGATCAGGGAGGTTGGAGGGCAACTGTANGGAGTCGCCGTTGATGGNGTAAATCATCCCATTTGGACCTAGCGCGAGGTCGTTACGGCCATGGCCAACCCCGCCTTCGCTGGTGTGTAGGAGTTTTTTTTCGTCGAACTTGCCGTCGCCATTGGTGTCGCGCAGGCGATAGAGCCCCTTGGAGTTATTGGCGTGGGCNAATAGACTGTCATGCGCATAAAGAAGACCGCGGCACTCGCGAAGATCGTCGTTAATCGTTTCNGACTTGGTGATCTGCTTTCGGTCCTTGGAAAAACTGTAGCGAATCAGTCCNTTGTCCTCTCGAGCGACGGTCAAACGACCCTTGNGGTCAAAGGCAATGCTGACCCAGGAACCTTCATCTTTACCTGCGGAGNGCAGCAGTTCGGCTTCGTATCCGGGCAGTAGTTGTAGAGTCTGGGCATCCGTGGCGGCATTGGCGTTACTGGCGCGTTTCCATTGAGTGTAGTCGTCGGTTTCGTCGATGACCAATGGAGGGAGTGTCCACCATTTCTCNAGACCAAGGTCGCCGAGGTCGATGACTTTAACTTTGTCGGAGGTCCAGTCGGTGGACGTNNCTATAGTGGTTTCGATTCNATTTTTGGTTGTGCAATCCAGTTGCAGGCCAACGGCAGGACCTCGAGCCAGCACAGGTTTGCCAATAATTTGGATTTCATTGCTGCCGGGCCGAATGAACGGCCGGGCGTCAATTTTGACAACAGGACCAAAGGNCTCGGCAGTGGCGGCGTGCCTGCCATTGATGGAGAGGCTAGCGGTGGCAAAGTCAGCGACTAGGCGAAGGGAGGCGGTAGTTGTGCCGTGAGGGATCTTGAAAGTGTGNTTGAAGNTGACACGGTCTCCGGGCTTGGTGCCGGNAGTCCAGATCCAGTGGGGTTTGGCGGTGGCGGGCAGCGCGAGACACAATAATCCGAGGCAAAGGATGCGCGTGAACATGCATGCAAGTTTAGGGGCGTGTCGCGAAAGGGCAAGGACAGGCTATTGCTTGCCAGCGATCTTGGCCCAAGTGTCACGGAGGGAAACGATACGGTTAAAGACTAGGGCGTCTTTGGTGCTGTCGATAGGGTCAGCGTAAAAATANCCGTTGCGCTCGAATTGGANGCGGTCACCGGGCTTGGCTTGGGCTAGTGCAGGCTCGAGTTGGGCNGTTAGGGTCTTGAGGGAGCTTTGGTTTAAGGAATCGAGGTGATTCTCNATGGCACCGGGTTCCTCCTCTGTGAACAGGCGGTCGTAAAGGCGCACCTCGGCGGGTATGGCATGATCGGCACTGACCCAGTGGATTGTGCCTTTGACCTTACGGCCATCAGGGGCGTTGCCGCCACGCGTTTCAGGATCATGTGTGCAGTGAAGGCGGATGATATTTCCCTCGGCATCCTTCTCGACTCGGTCGCAGGTGATAAAGTAGGCGTAGCGCAGACGCACCTCGCGGCCGGGCGCAAGGCGGAAGAATTTCTTGGGAGGATCCTCCATGAAATCCGCGCGTTCGATGTACAGTCGGCGCGAAAAGGGAACTTCCCGCTTGCCGGCGTTTTCATCCTCGGGATTATTAATGGCAGTCATCTGCTCGACCTGACCCTCAGGGTAGTTGTCGATGATGACCTCAATGGGGTCGAGTACGGCGCAGCGGCGCTCGGCGGTTGCGTTCAGTTCCTCGCGGATGCTGTTTTCCAGCAGGCCAATATCAGTTAGCGAGTTGTATTTGGTGACGCCCAAGCTGCGGCAGAAATTGCGGATGGATGCAGCCGTATAGCCGCGCCGGCGTAGGCCCGCGAGTGTAGGCATGCGGGGGTCGTCCCAGCCGTTTACATGGCCGTCCTCCACCATCTGGATGAGCCGCCGCTTGCTCATGACCGTATAGGTAAGATTAAGTTTGGCGAATTCGTACTGATGCGGACGCGGTTGCGGCACGGGCAGTTCGTCCAGCGCCCAGTCGTACAGCGGCCGGTGCACCTCGAACTCCAGTGTGCAGATAGAGTGCGTGATGCCCTCTATGCTGTCAGAAAGACAATGGGTAAAGTCGTACATCGGGTAGATGCACCACTGGTCGCCGGCGTGATGGTGTTCCTCGTGGCGGATGCGGTAGAGCACTGGGTCGCGCATGTGGAGGTTGGGTGAGGCCATGTCGATCTTTCCGCGCAGTGTCTTTTCGCCATCAGCGAATTCACCGGCACGCATGCGGGTAAACAGGTCGAGGTTTTCCTCCACGGAACGATTGCGGAACGGACTGTCCTTGCCTGACTTTTCAGGTACGCCACGGTATTCTTCCCACTCCTCCGCCTTTAAATCACACACGTACGCCTTGCCGTCTTTAATGAGCTGCACGGCGTAGTCATGCAGTTGGCCGAAATAGTCGGAAGCAAAGAATATCTCCGATGCCATTACGTGGCTGGCCCAGCCGTCGATCAGCCACCGTACGTCGGCTTGGATGGACTCCACGTACTCGGTGTCTTCCTTCACCGGGTTGGTGTCATCAAAGCGCAAGTTGCACACTCCGTCATTCTCCAGCGCGATGCCGAAGTTTAGGCAGATCGACTTGGCGTGCCCGATGTGCAGGTAGCCATTCGGCTCAGGCGGGAAACGTGTGACCACGTGGTCGTGTTTGCCGCTGGCCAAGTCCGTCGCTACGATGTCGCGAACAAAGTCGCGGGGCGTGTCCTGTGTGGATTCATTGCTCATGCCTCCGGCCGCCTGTTTCGGGCAAAAACGAAGGCGCGTCAACCTTTTCCATTCCCTTTGACATTTAGCAGGTGGCTTTCTAGTTTTTTGTCCACATGGCCGACCCACTGATCGAAGCCCTTGCCCAGCACAACGACGAACTTGTGGCCGCGCTCAAAACCGTGGTCACTGCCGAGGTTCGTGTGGTGGTGGAAGGCACGGACATCGTGGGTCTAAACCTTGATGACACCAAGGTCACCGACGAGGCGCTTGAAAAGCTTACCGACCTCAACAAGTTACGTTGGCTCGGTCTAGTTCGCACCAACGTAACTCCCGAGGGCATTGAGAAACTCCAAAAAGCTTTGCCTGATTGCGCGGTTCTTGGATGAGGATGTTTCTTACTTGGCGAATATGGCACTCGCCATTTCATTGATACTCGATAAAACCTGCCGATGAGGATTCGCCGCCAAAAACGCCGAGGCTTGTCGCTGCTGGAAATGGTGCTTGTCATCGCCATCATTGGCATTCTTTTGAGCATGATGTTTCCAGTCTTCGTGAAGGCGTACAAGAAGGCGAAAGGCTTGGGCCGGGAAAACCCTGACAACCCCGATGGGCCGCGCATCGCGCCCAGTTCCGTGGGTACTGAGTTGGACAATGATTGAAAGCGGTTGCGGTTCCCCGTGCCTTCGCGTAACTTCCATTCACCCGCGCGCGTAGCTCAATTGGATAGAGCGCTGGCCTCCGGAGCCAGAGGTTGTGGGTTCGACCCCCGCCGCGCGTACCAGCTTTTGGCTTTTATTTTTCCCGTCGCTGACTAGAGTGCGCGGCTAATCATTTCTGGAAACCGATTACAGCAAATTAATCATGGGAGCAGATACATCCTCGGGAGTGCAGGTGGTTGATACGCCGCCTTTGAAATCTCTGGCCATCCCTGCGCGGCTGGCTAGTTCGCCGGCGGGGTCGCCGAAGTATGCCGTTACGGTCAAGAATGCCGCTGGCGATGATGTG
>PBPF01000106.1 GCA_002724615.1 Verrucomicrobiales bacterium
TCGACTTCGGCAAACCCCCAAGCCCACTCATCCGTTTCTGGTATGAGGGCTATTTAAAGTGGGTCGTCCCCCGCCTCGGCCAAGCCCTCGCCAAGGACGCACCCGCCTACGCCTACATCCACGAATCCCTCGAGGACTACCCCGCCCAAGCCGGCACCGCCACCGCCCTTGAGGAACTACACTGCCAACAAATAAAAACCCAAAACCTCCTCCTAGGCACCATGTCCATCACCACCGCTGTGAAGTAAACCGAGCTTGTCACCCGCACCTTATCTGCTTCAATCCAGCCATGAAAGCCACCCGCCTCATTGCGGCATTTTTGCTGCTCACGTTTTCACTTTCCGCCGCTACGTTGAAGCTGCATTCGCGCCAGCGGATTCAGGACGTTGCCGATAAATCCAAATTCGTTACTGCCGAGAAGACTCTTCATTGGAAGGCGAAGGATACGGCTCTTGTCATTTGCGACATGTGGGCCAAGCACTGGTGCGCTGGGGCTACGGGGCGCGTGGGCGAGATGGCGCCGCGCATGAATGCGGTCGTCGAGGCCGCGCGTAAAAAGGGCTGCCTGATCATCCACTGCCCCAGTGGTGCCATGAAGCTCTACGTCGACACCCCTATGCGCAAGTTGGCGATGGGTGCCCCAAAGGTGAAGACCAAGATTCCTCTCCAGAACTGGTGCTACCTCGACAAGAAGCACGAGGCCGCTTTGCCCATCGACGACTCGGACGGCGGCTGCGATTGCCAGCCGCAGTGTAGTACTAAAAACAAAATGGATCGCCACCAAGTCGCCGCCGTCAAGATCAAGCCCGGCGACGCCATCACCGACAGTGCGGAGGCTTATTACCTGATGAAACAGCGCGGCATCAAGAACGTGATCGTCATGGGCGTGCACACGAATATGTGTGTGCTGGGACGGCCGTTTTCCATTCGGCAGATGGTGTATCAAAAGCAAAACGTGCTGCTCATGCGCGATCTCACCGACACGATGTACAACCCCCGCAAACGCCCTTTCGTGAGCCATTTCCGCGGCACGGACTTGGTCATCGAGCACATTGAGAAATATTGGTGTCCAACCATCACCAGCGCGGACTTCGTCGGCGGCAAGCCGCTGAAGTTTAAGGGAGACAAGTGATGCGTCACATCGCCCTTGCCGTCACCGGAGTGCCTGTTAACTTCGGCGCATGAAATCCACCGTTTTTCTCGTGGCGGCAATTGTGTTTGTGTCCGCGAATTTCGAACTCACCGCCCAGGCCAAAAAACCTAAGCGCAAGCCGAACCCTGTTTTCGCGCCCATCAAGGATGACCCCAAGCTGCCGCGCGTGTTGCTCATTGGTGACTCCATCTCCATCGGGTATACGCTGGCTACGCGGGAGTTTCTCAAGGGCAAAGCCAACCTTCACCGCATTCCCACCAATGGCGGCCCGACGACGCGGGGGTTGGCGAGCATCGATGCGTGGCTCGGCAAATCGAAGTGGGACGTCATCCATTTCAACTGGGGATTGCACGATCTCAAGTACATGGGGCCGAATGGCGAGAATCTGTTCCCTAAGGAAAAAGGCGGCAAGCCACAGGTGCCACTTGCTGCATACGAAAAGAATCTTGAGAAGCTCGTCGTGCGCTTGAAAAAGACTGGCGCGAAACTCATTTGGCGCAACACCACGCCCATCCCGCCTGGCTCGAAGGGCCGTTACGTGGGTGACTCTTTGAAATACAACGAGGCCGCCACACGCGTCATGAAGCGCCACAGCATTCCTACACACGACCTGTTTACCATAAGCAAAAATCGCATGAAGGAACTCATGCTGCCCGCCAATGTGCACTACAAAAAGGAAGGCTCGCGCGTGCTTGGCAAGGATGTGGCGAGGGCCATCGTGGAGGCGCTGAAAAAGTAGCGTGGCCAAGCTCTACTTTTATTACTCGTCGATGAACGCGGGGAAATCAACCACCCTGCTGCAGTCGGCCCACAACTACCGCGAACGCGGCCTCGCCCCGTTGCTCTTTACGCCGCAGCTCGACAATCGCGCCGGCGAAGGCCGCATCGCCTCACGCATCGGGCTCGACGCCAAAGCCCGCGCCTTCACGCCCGCCGACGACCTCCATCAACTCACCGTCGCCGCCGGCGCAATCGACTGCGTGCTTATTGACGAAGCGCAGTTCCTTACCCGCGCGCAGGTTTATCAACTCGGCGAAGTCGCCGACCGGCTCGGCATCCCCGTCCTCGCCTACGGATTGCGCACCGATTTTCAGGGCAACCTCTTCGAAGGCAGCCAACACCTCCTCGCCTGGGCAGACAAGCTCATCGAAATCAAAACCATCTGCCACTGCGGCCGCAAAGCCACGATGGTCCTCCGCACCGACGAAGCCGGCAACGTCCTCCGCGAAGGCGAGCAGGTCGAAATTGGCGGCAACGAACGCTACACATCAGTCTGCCGCAAACATTTCAAGGAAGGCATGGCCGCCAAACAATCGGGCGACCTACCACTGGAGGATTCGTGAGCGAATCGAAAACTCCCATCCGCCGCGTCGTCCTCGCCAGCTTCATTGGGACGACTATTGAATGGTACGACTATTTTATTTACGGCCTTGCCGCGGCGTTGGTTTTCAACCAGCTGTTTTTTCCCGAGCTCGATTCCTTCACTGGCACTATTGCCGCCTTCGGCACCTTTGCCGTAGGCTTTTTCGCGCGGCCTATCGGCGGGCTCGTCTTTGGCCATTACGGCGACAAGCTCGGCCGCAAAACCATGCTCGTGACCACGCTCGTGATGATGGGCGTGGCCACTTTTCTCATTGGCTGCCTGCCCACTCACGCAAGCATCGGCGTTGCCGCGCCTGTGCTGCTCGTCATCCTGCGCTTCATTCAAGGCTTNGGCGTCGGCGGCGAATGGGGTGGCGCNGTCCTGATGGCCGTCGAACATGGCCATGCGGGACGACGGGGCTTCTATGCCAGCTGGGCNCAAGCNGGNGTGCCCGTCGGCCTTCTACTGGCCACCGGCATCTTCACTCTCCTCAACGCTNAACTCANCGANGCCCAATTTCTCGCGTGGGGTTGGCGTGTGCCNTTCCTCATTGGCATTCTNCTGCTCGCNGTGGGCCTCTANATNCGGCTCGCCATTCTCGAGAGCCCGCTTTTNCAAAAACTGCAGGAAANCGAGCCCGAACGCCCTGCNCCCATCCGNGAAGTNCTTCGCAAATACCCCCGCAGCGTCCTNGTCGCCATGGGCGCCCGCTTNGCCGAGAACGCCTCATTTTATATATTCACAGTGTTTATATANACNTANGCCAAGGAANATCTGCAGGTTGANCGGCAGGTCATCCTCAACGCAATCCTCGTCGCCTCCGCATTCCAGTTCATCGCCGTTCCCTGCTTTGGCGCCCTNTCCGACCGTGTCGGCCGGCGGCCNGTNTANATTTTNGGNGCCCTCTTCACCGCNCTTTTTGCTATGCCCTTTTTTTGGTTAGTGAACACCGNNTCGCCTNCGAACATCACCCTCGCCCTTGTGCTCGCTGTTGCTGTCGGCCACGCCGCCATGTACGGCCCGCAGGCAGCGTTTTTCTCCGAGNTGTTCGGCACGCGAGTGCGCTACAGCGGCGTGTCGTTGGGCTACCAACTCGCCTCCCCCTTTGCCGGTGGTCTCGCCCCCATCATCGCCGTCTTCCTCCTNAAATGGACCAATGGAAACCCATGGTCCGTCGCCGCATACCTCTGCTTCACCGTGCTGATCACACTCATCGCCGTTCACGCCGCTAAGGAAACAGTGCATACAGACCTTGCACACAAAGATTCGTAANGGGTGTTTTGTCNGGCTTCAGCAATGAGATACTTCCTTTTAATGATTACAGTCGTGTCATTTGTGAGGTNANGTTAAATGAATAACTGCGGTTTNAATTTCGACAATTCTTACATTCATCTGCCAAGGGTGTTCTATACGAAGCTTTTGCCGGCGCCGGTGCCTAAGCCGGNAATGGTCATCTTAAACGCGCCACTTGCCACCGACCTTTGTTTGGATTTTTCCGATATAAGNACNGATAAACANGCTGNGTTGTTTGCCGGCAACCAANTGCCGGATGGATCAGAGCCGTTCGCCCAAGCTTATGCCGGACATCAATTTGGTCACTTTACGTTGCTGGGTGATGGACGTGCGATTGTCTGGGGCGAACATGTGACTCCAACAGGCGAGCGCTTTGATTTTCAATTCAAGGGTTCCGGCCCTACGCCATACTCACGGGGTGGAGACGGACGCGCCGCGCTGGGGCCGATGCTGCGTGAATATATCATCAGCGAAGCCATGCACGCGCTGAATATCCCCACTACCCGTAGTCTTGCGGTGGTGACTAACGGGGAGCAGGTGTATCGTGAAACTCCCTTGCCCGGGGCAATTCTTACACGGGTTGCCAGCTCACACATTCGTGTCGGCACGTTTCAATACGCCGCAATGCAACAAGACAGGGGAAAAATCCAAGCTCTCCTCGATTACTCTATCAAAAGGCACTACCCGGAGGTTGAGGAGGAGGAAAACAAGGCGCTTTCGCTGCTTAAAGCTGTTAGTGAAAAACAGGCTGAGCTGATAACTCACTGGATGCGTGTGGGCTTCATTCACGGTGTCATGAATACGGACAACATGGCCTTGTCTGGTGAGACGATTGATTACGGCCCATGCGCCTTCATGGACACTTACGATCCGGCGACTGTATTTAGTTCTATAGATCATGGGGGGCGTTACGCCTATGCCAACCAACCGGGCATTGCACAGTGGAATCTTGCGCGCCTTGCCGAGACCCTTTTGCCTCTGATGGATGAGGACGCCGAAAAGGCAAAAGAGTTGGCCGAAAAAGCCATCAATGGTTTTGGCGCAGTCTATAAGAAAAAATCCCTCTCCATGTTGCGTGACAAAGTTGGCCTGTTCGGCGAGCATACAGAAGATGAAAAACTGATTACCGATCTGCTTGACTGGATGCAGAAGCAAGGCGCGGACTACACCAATACCTTTCTGGATTTGACGAATGAAGCTCCACCGAAGGGCGAATTTTATAACAGCGACACCTTTAAAGAATGGCATGCACGCTGGCATGCACGGCTCGCTAAAAACACGGAACCACTGGAATCTTCTTTGGCTTTAATGCGTGCTAACAACCCGGCTGTGATCCCACGCAACCACAAGGTGG
>PBPF01000107.1 GCA_002724615.1 Verrucomicrobiales bacterium
GGTGCCTGGGGCCAAACGGTGAAACTCGCCCCGCCATTGTGCATTTCGCGCGAGGCGCTAGAGGAAGGGCTGGAGGTGCTGGCGTGCTGCGTGGATGAAGTGGTCGAGGCGTTGCCCGATTCTTCGTAGTTACTTCACCGTCACCGTCTTAGCCAGGTTGCGCGGCTGATCGATGTCCTCGCCGCGAAGGTCAGCCATGTGGTATGCGAGGAGCTGGAGCGGAATGCCGATGGTTATGGGGCTTACGAGTTCCTCGGTGGGCGGGACGTAGATCATGTCGTTGGGCTGGGCGGCGATGTCGCTGGAATCGGCGTCGGAATCCACGCCAGTCTGCGGGACTTTCTCATCACCATCATAGGACACCGCAATGACTGGGCCGCTGCGGGCCTTGATTTCCATGATGTTCGCAATCATCTCGTCATAGGTGGGGCCCTCGCAGGCAATGGCGACGACAAACATATTGGGCTCCACCAGCGCAATGGGGCCATGTTTCATCTCGCCGGCGGAATAGGCCTCGGCGTGGATGTAGCTGATTTCCTTAAGTTTCAGCGCACCCTCCATGGCGGAAGGCAGGTTGACGCCGCGCGCCAAGTACAAAGAGTTTGGCTTTTCAAAATGTTTCTTGGCTACCTCGATGATGGCGTCCTCGCGCGAGAGGATTTCCTCGGCTTGCGCGGGGAGGTCGAGCAAGGACTGCTTGAGTTCACGCAGCTTTTCGGGGCTGGCGGTGCCGCGTACCTCGGCAAAGTGGATGGCGAGCAAGGTGATGGTGAGCACCTGCAGGGTGTAAGCTTTCGTGGAGGCAACGCCGATCTCGGGGCCTGCTTGAATATAGGCCACGCCGTCACTCTCTCGGGCGATTGAGCTATCGACGACNTTGATGACGCCGATGGCCTTTGCGCCTTTCCGTTTCATGGTGCGCAAGCCCTCGAGTGTGTCGGCGGTTTCGCCGGACTGGCTGACGATCACGCANAAAGTGTTGTCGAGGACAACGGGGTCGCGCTGTTGCAATTCGGCCGCGAGGTCAGCCTCGGCGGGGATGCGCGCGAGCTGATCCATCAGGAAGCGNCCGACACTGCCAGCATGGAAAGCGGTGCCGCACGCGGTGAANACGACTTTGTTCAGATTCTTAATCTCGTCCTCGGTGAGGCCGATNTTCTCGAAAGTCACGGGCTGGTCGGCACTGCTGAGNCGTCCGGCGAGGCAGGCGCGGATGGCGTTCGGTTGCTCGTGGATTTCCTTGTGCATGAACTTCTTGTGCCCGCCCTTCTCGGCCGCGTCGGCGGGCCATGGGATCGTGTAAACCTCGCGCTCAATGGGGTTGAGATCGAGGTCGGTAATCTCCACGCCGTCGCGGGTGATGCGGCAGATTTCATCGTCGTCGATGACATACACCTTGTCGGTCTCGGGCCGAATGGCACCCATGTCGCTGGCGATGTAGTTTTCGCCGTCACCGAGGCCGACAACCAGCGGGCTGAAGCGGCGCACTGCGATCATCTCGTCCGGGCTGTCGGCGCAGATGATGCCAAAGGCAAACGCGCCCTGCAGTTCCTTGACGGCGGCGCACACGGCGGCGCGCAGGTCGCCGTCATAATGCTTGGCCACGAGGTGGGCCATGGTCTCAGTATCGGTCTGGCTCTTGAACTCAATGCCGGTGGCCTGGAGGTCGGCGCGTAGTTCCTGATAATTTTCAAGGATACCGTTGTGGACGACGGCGATGCGGCCGTCGGCGCTGAAGTGNGGGTGCGAGTTGCCGACAGAAGGCTTGCCGTGAGTTGCCCAGCGGGTGTGGCCGATGCCGACGGTGCCATTCAGCGGCTCACTGCCGAGCAGCTCGGCCATGTTGTCCAGCTTACCNACGACCTTGCGTTGGTCCAGCGTATCTCCGTTAACGACGGCTATGCCGGCTGAGTCGTAGCCGCGGTATTCGAGGCGGCGCAGGCCGGACAGGCAAATTTCCGGCGCCTCGCGAGGTCCAATGTATCCAACAATTCCACACATGATTCAAAAAAGAGCGGGCACAGTACGGGTTGGCAGCACGGCGTCAAGCGGAATGGACGGCATGAGGTTCAGGGGAACGAGCCGGCATGTTGGTGGACACGATCGCCGTGGGCCTTTAGTTGGTCGTATTCGGCAGCGGTGATGCCGTGCCAATTGTCGAGCAAATCCAGATTTTTCTCGAGTTCGGCACGGCCGTCGGGGGCCATTAGCGTGACCGTGGCACCGGGGTGGCAGAGGCAAAATCGGTACCAGTCAGGAGCGTCNGGCGGNGTGAAGTTTGGCGGGTCATCAGGTGTACTCTTCATCAATGCGCCCCAACGAACGGCGGTGTAGCTGATGACGGGGAGACCAAGCGCTTGAGTGATGGGGAAAACCTCGGTCTCCGCGCCTCGGTGGGCGGCGTTNTAGCGAATCATCAGGCAATCAAGACGGCCGGTGTTGGCCAACTCGGCGGCGAAGTCGCGTTGATGTGAGGTAACGCCAATGGCGCGGACGGTACCATTGGATTTGAGTTTCTCTATTAGAGGCAGGGCACCATCTTTGGCGAGGACGGTTTTCCATTCGTGTTCACNCTCGAGATAATAGAATGTCAGCGCGTCGAGGTAGTCGGTTTGTAATTCNTCAAGGTAGCTGTTGATCTCGCGCTCGGCCTCGGCGGCAGTGTGGGCATAGAGTTGGGCAGCGATGAACACTTCCCCGCGTTGCCGACCCAATTGGCGGGCGGCGGCGCTGAGGCCGTCGGAATGGGTGCACCAGTTGAGATAGTTCACGCCGCGCNNGATGGCATGCAGGACATCTTCCGGNTCCAGCGTGGTGTTGCCGCGTGTGGCGAGGCCGAGGCGGCAGACCTTGCCGAGCGGTGGAAAATCGGCATACTTCGGCGGTCGCTCACGAAAGGCTTTTGGCGGCACGACAGAATTGAACCACAAGGCGCGATGNCCGACACCACCGAAATAATTGGCCGCCATTACCAGACTGGCGAAGGCATGCGCGTGGTTTGTGGCGGAGGCGTGATCGAATCCACGGAACCGGCCGAAGCTCCGGGCGATGTGTGGGTGGCGCCGGGCATTTTCGATCCTCAAGTGAATGGCTATGCGGGGGTGGATTTCCAGCGGGATGGTTTGGACGCGTCGGACTTGATGACGGCTGCCGCTGGACTGCGTGCGGACGGGTGTCCACGTTGGTTGTTGACGCTGATCACGGATGACTATGACAAACTTATTGCCCGANTGGCACATTTGAAACAATTGCGCGATGCGGATCCGAGTTTGCGTGAGGCAATCGTGGGCTGGCACGTGGAGGGGCCATTNCTNTCNCAGGAGCCGGGCTTTCGCGGTGCGCATGACAACGAGGTGATGCGTGACGCGACGCTGGCGGATATCGAGCGACTGCGCGAAACGCTGGGAGACGACCCCGTGCTGTTTACTATNGCGCCGGAACGCGATGGNTCCATTGCGGCCATTCGGCGGGCAACTGAGCTGGGAATGCGCGTGAGCTTGGGCCACAGTAATCCGTCGGTTGACGACTTGCGNGCGGCGAAGGACGCCGGGGCGGTTGCGTTCACGCATCTGGGCAATGGCTGTCCGCAAGCGCTGGATCGGCACGATAATTTTTTGTGGCGCGTGCTGGATGACGGAGGGCTTGTGGCGGGAGTGATTCCAGACAGCATTCATGTGTCACCGCTATTGTTTCGATTGCTGAATCGTGTGCTGGGGCCCGAAGGGGTTTATTACACAACGGACTGTATGTCGGCCGCGGGAGCGCCGCCGGGGCGCTATACGGTGGGACGATTGGAGCTTGAGGTGGGCGAGGATCAAGTGGTGCGGCAGCCGGGTCAGACGAATTTTGCAGGCTCGGCCTTGCGGCCTTGGCAGGGCGTGCAGCGGNCGGCGAGAATGTTGGGGGTTTCGTGGCGGGAGGTTTGGGACGGTTTCGCGGAACGGCCATTGGGATTGATGGGTCTGGATACGGGATTGGCGGTTGGGAAGCCGGCGGCACTTTGTTTGGTGAAGGAGGACGGCGCAGGGGTGTTGCAANCGGTTGAAGTGGTCTGAGCATTTTTGCTACAGACGGCGATCGAGATGCGAGGCAATCTGGANTGGAGCTTTAACGGTGATGAGTATCAATGATTTGCGGTCGTGCTTGGTTTTTGCCCTTGCATCGAGAAGTGGGAGCACTAGTTTCGCGCGCTTATGAATGTGCTGAAGCACACCGANAAGAACTACGTAAGCCAATTGCTCGCGATTGCGCAGGCGGCGCCGCTTTTTGACGACGCGGTGGACCGGAGTGTCCGCGCGATCCTGAAGGCGGTGAAGCAGGATGGCG
Source organism: Verrucomicrobiales bacterium (assembly GCA_002724615.1). Lineage (GTDB taxonomy): Bacteria > Verrucomicrobiota > Verrucomicrobiia > Limisphaerales > UBA1100 > UBA6614. Next base: position 4,327 of record PBPF01000107.1, read on the forward strand.
ACAAGGCGCTAATCCGGTACGCGAAAAAATTCGATGGTGTAAATATCACGGCGNCCGACTTGGTTGTATCAAANNCGGACCAGCACAACGCCACGGCGCGGACACCCGGAGATGTGCGCCAAGCTCTNGAATTTGCGCANAANAANATTGCAGCGTTTCATCGCAAGGGACTGCGAAAGGGCTGGTCNGGCAAGAACACGCAGGGTGCATCTGTAGNGGAGAAATATGATCCATTNCGNCGGGTGGGGATTTACGTCCCGGGNGGCACGGCGCCGCTGGTGTCGACAGCGTTGATGACGGTGACGCTGGCGAAGGTTGCGGGGTGTAAGGAAATTTGTGTATGCACGCCACCGGGAAAGGATGGGCAAATCAATGACCATCTGATTCATGCGTGCCAACTGGCGGGAGCGCGGGAGATTTACAAGGTGGGCGGGGCGCAGGCGATTGCGGCGATGGCGTACGGGACNCGCATCATCAGGCCGGTGCAGAAAATTTTNGGGCCGGGNAATGCGTACGTGGTGGCGGCGAAGAGNCTGCTTTTTGGGCAGGTAGGTGTGGATTTGCTGCCGGGGCCGAGTGAGTTACTGGTGGTGGCGGATGACACTGCGAATCCGAAATTTATTGCAGCGGATTTACTGGCGCAGGCGGAGCATGGATCTGGGCAGGAACGCTGCTGGCTAGTGACGCCGTCAGGCAGGTTGTTGGGGGCGGTGGAGCGTCAGATCAAGAGGCAATTGCCCAAGCTTTCGCGCCAGAAATATATTAAAAGGGCGCTTAAGGATAATGGAT
>PBPF01000108.1 GCA_002724615.1 Verrucomicrobiales bacterium
CAGTCTTGGATTGTTCGGTGGCACTTGGATTTTGGGCATGCTCATCGTGAGCCACCGCGAAGCAAGGTAGCAGGGTCAATAGAAGGATAGTCACCCAGCAACGCATGATTACGAGGATTTCTGGCGAACCTCCTCGGCAACCTCACTGAGAATGGTAAGCCGACCACCGTAAGTATCCTGTAGTAAGTCGTATTTGAAGACTGACTCTGTTGGCCCAAAGGCGACCACACGCATATTTAAGAGCAACAGCATATCAAAATAGTTGCGCGCGGTGGGCAGATCATGATGGACAATGATGAGTGTTTTGCCTTTGTCCTTTAGCTCTCTCAAGAGGGTAACGATGGCTGTCTCAGTGGCGGCATCGACTCCGGCGAAAGGTTCATCCATAAAATATAGGTCGCTCTCCTGCGCAAGCGCGCGCGCAAGAAAAACCCGCTGTTGCTGGCCGCCGGAAAGGTTTGAAATCTGCCGGTTGGCATAGGGCAGCATCTTGACCTTCTCAAGGCATTCGCGCGCAATTTTACGATCCTCACGACTGGGCCGCCGCATCAAGCCAAGGTGGCCATAACGCCCCATGAGCACGACGTCCATCACACTGACCGGGAAATCCCAATCCACCGACTCGCGTTGCGGCACGTAACCGATACGCCGGAGGCTGTCTTTCACCGGACTCCCGAATACTTTTACCCAGCCGCTGTTGAGCGGGAGTAGGCCCATGGCTGCCTTGATGAGGGTTGATTTACCAGCACCGTTGGGGCCAACGACACCCACGAGCTTGCCCTTGGGCACCTCCAGATCGATGCCCCAAAGGACTGGACGCTTATTGTAGGCGACAGTCAGGTCGTGGATTTCCAGAGGCGCTTCGGACTTGTTTGAATCAGCACTCATTAAAACGTGAATCCCGCGCGAAGCCCAAAGACCCATGCATCGTCCACGGTGCTATCACCACTGGGCCGATTGATGTATTGGACGGCGGGCTGCAGATAGATGGCTGGAGACAACTGAAACTGGTAGGTCATTTCCGCCACATACTCGTGTGACTTGGTGGTGGTTATTTCACTGCTGTGCTTGCCATAAATGAGGGCCAGTCCGGTCACGTCATCGGCACGACCCGGAATCAGGCCGGTGTAGTGGAGGCCAGCATCAAATGTCCAATGGAATCGAGCGCGGTCCCGCTCGCTGATGCCAAACCGGCCGAAAACCCCCAGGCCTTGGTCGACCTCCTCTCGGCACACCAGCTGATCCACAGAAGCAAACACGCCAGTGATGCCATTGCTTTTGGATCCGTCATGCTTGTCAAACACGGACGAGTGATACCACGCGGTGAGTCGATACCAACCCGGAAGATCCGTGCCGTCCGAGACATTGAAGCCGTTGTAGCCAACTTGATACATGCTGGTCCAGCCTTGGCCATTTCCCAACTCAAAGTGCACGCCGTGCTGATTTATTGTCGGGTCGTCGCTTGCATCGTCATAGATATCACCATCGTAAACACCAGCCTGTGCATACCATGCATCGTTAAACTCATAAAGCGCCCGCAAACCCAGACCTGCCGCGAAGAAAGCCGGTCCTCCATTGAGCGTGTTGGCGCTCCAAGATACGGTCTGGCCAAAGGAATCATTCAGAAACACTTCTCGGTACATTGACGGCACAAAATCCTCATCGGCCAGCAGACTGCCAGTGCGGAGGCTCAGTTGTCCGAATTCCTGCTCCACGAAAACCTGATGCAGACGCAAGCCGTCGTAAGCATCAATGTTGCTCACCGCCAGTTCGTTGCCCGCATAGTTGCCGGGACTTGCACCATGGATCCACATGGTGCTGACATGGAATGCACCACCGTTCCAGCCCGCAAGTCGGTTGAGGTCGGCGTCCACACCCACGTAACCAAGCCCCTCGTAAATGGTGCCACGAAGCGAACCGCCGGAGACGTTGGACATGATCTCGGATGTATAGTCGATTGTGAATTCCACGCCTCGCTCGGCCCAGCGCGTGCGCCAGCCATTCCAGTCGCCAGAAAATCGCTCGAGTTTCCACCAGTCATCTTCGGTGGAATTGCCCGATGGCTGCGCCGATGCGCCGATGCCCATCAGGCAACAGATCGCTACAGTTAAAAGCCATTTCCGATTCATTTGGGAATCCTCCCGCCGGCTACTTCTTTAGTGCGTCAACGATGGTGTTGATGTTATGGCGAATCATGCCCTCGTAGGTTCCCACGTCATACTTTGCCCCCTCGGGGCCTTCCATCTTTCCGGGTTGCCCCATTGCATCGGAGAAAATCTCGCCGCCTATGGAAGCACCAGCATCCTTTTGAATCTGCTTGAGGCCCTTGGCATTCACACCGGATTCGGTGAAAACGACCTTTACAGGGGAATTCTTGAGCTTGTCCACCATGGCAGTGACGTCTTTGTTGTCTGCAGTATCCTCTGTGGAAATGCCAATGACGGCTTCCACTTCAAAATCGTATGCGCGACGGAAGTATTCGAACGCGTCATGGCTAGTGAAGAGCACTCTGCGTTCCTTGGGCAACTCCTGCGTGCGTGCCAACGCCCACTCGTGCAGCACTGTAAGGCTGGATTTGATCTTCTCGCCGTTGGCCTTGTAGGTGTCGGCGTTTTCGGAATCCGCACCGGACAAGCCCTTGACGACTTCGTCCACACAGTGTTTCCAAAGAAGAACATCGAACCAAACGTGTGGATCAGGTGCGTCACCATCCGTCAATAGCTTGTTGGCAGGTATTGAACTGGTAACGCGGACGACGTGTTTCTCAGTGCCCTCAAAGTCCTTGAACATCTTTTCAAACTGCGCCTCCAAGTGCAGGCCGTGCCAGAAGATGGCGTCGGCTTCCTTGAGCTTGGTGACATCTTCATCGGTAGCCTGATGCAGATGAGGGTCAACGCCCGGGCCCATCAGGCCGCTTACCTCCACCTTGTCACCACCAACCTGCTTGACAAGATCGGTGATCATCGTGGTGGTGGTGGTGACCTTCAGTTTGCCTTCGCCATTACTACCGTCGTCCTTGGAGTCTTTCTTTTCCGCAGGCACACAACCCAAGGATGCGGCAATGGCAATCGCACAGGTGAGGATTTGAATTTTGCTGATTATCATTTTCCAACTATTGACTTCAGAAACGAACATTTATGGAAAATATCGACAAGCAAGTTTGTCGCAAGAAAAAAAGTTTGATTAATCAAAGTTTTCTCGGTTTATGAAAGTGGTGAATTTTGGCAGAATATTTAGATGGAGCCGTTGGATTTACAGGTGATTGGGAACAACTTAGCAATTAAGTGGAATGATGGGACGGAGGGTTTTTTGGGACTGGAGGATTTGCGTAAGGCTTGCCCTTGTGCATCGTGCCGAGGCGAGACAGACGTTATGGGGAACACTATGAAGGGACCGGAAACGGAATACACAACGGCATCATTTCAGGTACGGCAAATTTCGATGGTGGGAGGATATGCCGTGCAGGTTGCCTGGGGTGACAATCACGCCACAGGCATATACTCGTGGGAACTGCTGCGTGAATTGTCTGGTGGCGACTAATCGGCCTCGGGAGATTCCGTTTTGGCCGGAGCCTCGTCTGGATCAATATTGACTGACGTTTCCTGCGTCGACTCTACTGTGGAAACCTCCTGAGTTTTAGATTCCTCGGGTTGTTCCTCCTCGGAAGCGGGCGCAGAGGGATTCCCTTTGGCTGATTCCTTGGGACGTGGCTTCTTTGCAGTTTCAATTATGCCGTTGGCAAACTCGATCACGTGCCCCTGGTGAATCAACCAATGCAAATCGGCAACCACCTGTGTCTGTCCCGAAGGTGGTTCAGGTGCTTGTAGCGACTCTTCTTTGACGGAAGATTCCGGCGCACTCGATTCGGGTGATAGCGTTGCCTCCTGTCCTTCCGGCTGTGCCGATTGCCCCCCGTCCCCAGAATCACATTCTGGCACCAGTGCCTCCAGAATCATTCGGCGAGTGCAATTCTCGGTCGAATCTATCGTCTCCACAATCTGGCGAATGCCATCAGAAACCGCAGTAGTCTCAACGTTCAAAAACTTTGGTCGCGCCACAGCAACGTGCGTGACGGTCTTGTCTCGCTTGAAGAACTGCAGGCCGTGAGCAGAGAACTGCTTACTCAGGTGGGTGGCAATTTGAAGCGGAAAGCGGCGTTGCTGCTGCCAGGCCCACTTTAATATCCGTACAAGCTGACGAGGTGAACGCAATTCACGTGCCGCCGTACCAGTGATCGTGCTTTGCTTGACCTCCTCGCAAACTTCGCCCAAGTGCACCTGTTCGAAATGCGCTCGGGCTTCGTCGCGTGAATTGAAGATCAGCGGCGGCTCCACCTTACGGGTAACAAACTCCGTCTTCCATTTGGCCTCTTCAATCCATTTTTCCACCGTGGCCTCGTCATGCACAGTCACCACTCGCGACTTATATTCCTCGAAGGACATTTTCGAAAAACGCTCCGCGTGAAGCTTGGCCAAGTTGTTCTGGTATCCGTGATAGTTGGGCGGCCCAAGCAAGCGACCACTAATGCCACACTGGGCCACACAGTTGTAACTGCCCTTGGGCCCCTCGGTCTCGGTACGCTTGACCTCATAAAACTGGTCGAAGTGCTTTCTCATCACATGATGTGCTACCTCCGTTCCTGAAAGCCACATGGATTCGTCGAGTCTGCAGCGGAACAACGGTTGCAGCGGCTGGCCACCCTCGCCGCGCTGCACATTCACCTCCATCACATGGCGCTCAGGTCGCTCAAGGATGAGGTGGGCAATCTGGAAAATGGGATATGCCTTGCCAGTAAGTTTGATCTCGCGTGCGATTGACTCTACACCCTTTTCGTCAGGAACAATGGATACCTTCAACTCCGGCAAGGGCTCCTCCTCGCGAGCCTCGCGTGAGTCTCGCCTGGGACGCTTGCCACGTCGAGGCTTCTCATCCCGCCCCGACTTGTCCTGTCGGCGATCCCGCGGTGGCCCTTTTCGCTGCGTCCCCGCACCACTACCACGCTGGCCCTGACGATTGTCGCGCGGACGCCCTCGTCGACCATCACGCCCGCCTTCACGCCGCCCACGACGTGGCGGGCGATCACTGTCACCACCGCCGCGGTAGTCGGCGTACTTGTTGACCTGCGGATCCTGCTGCGCCCAGTCGGGCAATAACTGCAGTTCCAAGCTCAAGTCCTTTTCCGGTTCAGCGCTCATGGAACGGTTGGGATGGAAGAGAGTGCCTTCCTGATCTTCCAAACGCAAGCATCGCTTAAGTCATTTGGCATCGAATACCTTTTCAACAACCTCGCCTTGGCAGTGTGGCGTGGCGTCGGTAGAGTCGCAGTGGTGAGCGCGGAGTTTGTTCATCTGCATTTGCACACGGAGTTCTCGCTCCTAGATGGNGCGTGTCGGCTGGATCGATTGATGCGGCGCGCAGAGGAATTGNACTTCGGCGCACTGGCCATCACTGACCACGGGGTGATGCACGGCGCGATCAATTTTTACCAGAAGGCCGGAAAAGCGGGCATCAAACCGATCATCGGTTGCGAGGCATACATCGCGCCGGGCAGCCGGTTTGACAAGAAGGCCAACAGCCGTACGGGTAAGGATGGGTACAACCACCTGCTGCTGCTGGCGGAGAACGAGGCGGGATATCGCAATCTTACGCGGCTAACCACGACGGCACACTTGGAGGGATTTTATTACAAGCCGCGCATCGACAAGGAACTCCTGGAGGAGCACAAGGAGGGATTGATTGCGTTTTCCGGTTGTCTGGCCAGCGAGATTCCGCAGGCGATCATCCGCGACGAAGAGCAGAAGGCTCGAGATGCCTTGGACTGGTTTAAACAAATCTTCGGGCCGGATCATTTTTACCTGGAGTTGCAGAACCACGGCATCCCGGAGCAGGCGAAGGTGAATGCGCGGCTCATTGAGTGGGCGGGTGAGTTTGGGCTGAAACTGGTGGCGACGAACGATGTGCACTATCTCGAGCGCGGCCATTCGCACGCGCACGACGCGCTAATTTGCATCGGCACGCAGACGCACCTGAACGACACGCGTCGCATGAGCTATGTGCCGGAGCAGTTTTACCTGCGCAGCGCGGAAGAGATGGCGGCACTGTTCAAGGACACACCCGAGGCGGTACGCAACACTTTGGCGATCGCCGAGCAATGCAACTTAGAGATCGAGCTGGGGCAATTGCACTACCCGGTGTATGAGCCGCCGGAGTCGTTCACGCGCGAAGGTTACCTGCGGCGTCTGGTGGCGGAGGCCATGCACAAGCGCTACGGTGTACGTTGTGAAGCGAAAGGAGAGGAGTTCATTTGCCACTCAATTGAGGACGCCCGCCGACTCCCGACGTTCGAGCCCGGCGATGACACCGACGCCGCAGATGTAAACGACCCTGCCGTGGCCGCGGCGTTGGGCGTGTTGACTGACCGGATTCAGGCGGAGCTGGGTGTCATCGAAAAGATGGGGTTCACGAGTTACTTCCTGATCGTGGGCGACTTTATCCGGCACGGACGTGCGAATGGCATCACCTGCATCGCGCGCGGCTCGGCAGCGGGCTCGTTGGTGACGTATCTGCTGGAGATTTCCAATGTCGACCCCATCCGCTACGGGCTGCTGTTTGAGCGCTTCCTGAACCCCGAGCGCGTCAATCCGCCCGACATCGACATCGATATTCCCGACGACCGTCGGCCATTCCTCATTGAGTACGTGCGCGAAAAGTACGGGCGCGACTGCGTGGCGCAGATCATCACTTTTGGCACGATGGGCGCCAAGTCGGTCATCCGCGATGTCGGCCGCGTGATGGGCCTGAGCTATGGCGAGTGCGATCGACTGGCCAAGATGGTGCCTGACGAGCTGAAGATCACACTGGAGCGCTCGCTGGAGCAGTCGGCCGAGCTGAAGCAAGCGTACGAGAACGAGGAAGTGACGCGGGAGTTGATCGACACTGCCTTCGTCCTTGAGGACCTCACGCGCAACTCATCCATCCACGCCGCCGCGGTGGTCATCGGTGCCGAGCCACTAGTGAACGTGCTGCCGCTTAAGGCCGATCCGGACGGTACTATCGTCACCCAGTATCCCATGGGGCCAGTCGGCGATCTTGGACTTTTGAAGATGGATTTCCTTGGTCTCAAGACGCTCACCGTCATTCGCAACACCTGCGAGATGGTCAAGCAAACCAAAGGCGAATCCATTGATGTCAACGCCCTGCCCCTCGACGACCTAGAGGCCTACAAGATTCTTAACGAAGGCCGCACCATCGGCGTCTTCCAGCTGGAATCTACCGGCATGCGAAGCCTCTGCCGCGATTTTCAGCTATCCTCTGTGGAGCACATCACCGCGCTGGTAGCACTGTACCGACCCGGCCCGATGGACCTCATTCCGGATTTCGTCAAGCGCCGCCACGGCGAAGTGGACATCAAGTACGAGCATCCACTGCTCGAGCCCATTGCCAGCGAAACCTATGGCATCCTCATCTATCAGGAGCAAGTAATGCAAGCTACACAGGTGCTGGCCGGCTACACACTGGGAAACGCCGACCTGCTCCGCCGCGCGATGGGCAAAAAGAATGTCGCGGAGATGCAGAAGCAGCGCGAGGGCTTCGTGCGCG
>PBPF01000109.1 GCA_002724615.1 Verrucomicrobiales bacterium
AAGCCGACGACACGGTTGCCGTGGGCGGAAGAATAGGCGCGGCCGCCGGGTTCTGTTTCCCAGACGTGCAGACCGCCATTGCGATCGCCACTGGCGACGTATTTGCCGTCCGGACTGAAGCGCACGGCGGTGACCCAGTCGGTGTGTTTCTTAATCTTGTGGACGAGCTCGCCGGTCTCTGTGGAGAAGATGCGCAGGAACCGGTCGGGGCCGCCATGGGCAATGAAGCGCTGGTCAGGCGAGATGTCGCTGGCCAAAACAGCATCGAGGTCATCGCCAACCTGCAAAACCTGCTCGCCTTTGGTGATGTCCCAGACGGTAGAGTGGCCGATGTTCGCGCCGCGTCCGCCGCCGATGACAAGCAGTCGGCCATTGGAGGAAAACTTGAGGCTGTGCGGGTAGCCTTCAGAGTAAGGAATAATGCCGGCGACTTGATAGGTGTCGGTGTTATAAAGAAGCACTTGGCGCTGACCGCCAATGGCGATGAGAGGCGACCACGGGCTGACGGCCATGGCGGTGCTGACGCTGGTGCGCGCGGTGCGCACATAAGGGTCAAGCGCGAGGACGTCGTTGGGCATGGGCGGTGGGCCATCGGGGCGCTTGCCGAGGGAGTCGGGGTCCACAGCGAGGTCGACCTTGGGCTTGTCGGACATGACGGCCTTGGAGCCGGCATTGAGGAGGAGACCGCCCTCGACCCATTTCTTGATCATCTCGATCTCGCCGTCGGGCAGTTTGTCCTTGGGCGGCATNGTGGGCTTTTCGAGGTGGGCCACCACCTTNTAGAGGAGGCTCTCGCCGGGATCGCCGCCGGCCAGCACGGGGCCATTGCCGCTGCCGGCCATGGTGGCGTCGTAGGTNGANAGGTCCAAGTCGGCGCGCATTTTGTCCGCGTTGTGGCACTTGAGGCACTTGTTGCGGAAGATGGGCAGAATGTCGTCCTCAAAGGTGACTTTGTCGGCGGCGCGCGCGGTGGCGGCGGCCAGCAGGACTGACGTGATGGTGACGAGATGCAGGTTCCGTTTCATCGGTTGTTCCCCTCCTTCAATGATACTCGGCGCGGCACGGCCGCGCCGGGCAGTTTAATGGTTAAAGATAAATTCCTTCGAGTTCAGGATAGCCCAGAACAGGTCGTTCAAAACATCGGTATCCGAGCGNCCTTNCTCGCCGACGAAAGCCATNAGCTTGGCCTTCTCCGCTGCNGATGGCTTGCGCGCAAGGCAGCGCATGTATAAGTCGTCAATGACTTGACTCGGNGTCTTCTTGGCGGCCAATGCCTTGGTCACAACGCCACCCTGCGTGCANTTGGCATTCACGGTGCTNCCGTTGAGCAGGTGCAGGGCTTGGCTGAGATTGGGCTCAAGCGCCACCTCGCAGCTGCATACAGTGTCGCGCGTGGCGCGTCCAAAGGTGGTGAGGAAGAACGTGCTGGTGCGACCGTCCACAATTTCAACTGCACTGGCGCCATTGGGCAGCCCGCGGAATTTGTTTTGCGTATCGGTAACCTGCGAGATGATGTCCAGCAACACCTCGGCGCGCACGCGGCGGATACTGGCCTTGGCAAAGTTGAGCGTATCTTCCTTATTGCTGTCGTTGCTCTGCACGGTGCGCTGATAGGTGCGTGAATTGCAAATGTCGCGAACGAGCTGCTTGAAGTCGTAACCGCTCTTGGCAAAGCGCTGGCCGAGTTCATCCAGCAACTCGGGATTGCTGGGCGGGTTGCTGATGCGAACGTCGTCNACAGGCTCCACGATGCCCACACCCATGAAGTGGCCCCAGACGATGTTGGCCATGTTCTTGGCGAAGAACGGGTTTTCGTCACTGGCCAGCCACTTGGCGAGCACCTCGCGGCGNTCNTTGCCCGCGGTGTCGGGAGCTTCACCGCCGAGGAACTTGGGCGGCATGTCGCGGTTACCAACGGGATGGCGAACGCCGCCGCTACCACGGTTGTAGATGATCTGCTCTCGGTTATCCTCGCTGCCCTTGCGGCCAATCTGGCTGAAAAAGTTCGCGAAGCTATAATAGTCATCCATNGTCCAGCGATCGAAGGGATGGTTGTGGCACTGGGCACACTGGATGCGCATGCCCATGAANATCTGNGCNGTGTTCTCCATCAGCTTCAGCGCGTCGCGTTGAATCTGGTAGTAGTTGCCCGCGGGATTGCTAAAGGTGCCACCTCTGGCACCNAGCAGTTCCTGCACGATCTCGTTCATTGGCCGGTTTTTCTCAAACTGTGAGCGCAGCCANTCGAAGTAGAGGATGGCGTTCTTGTACTGGAACTGGTTGTTGTTGGTGCGAATCTGCAGGAGCTCCGCCCACTTCATAACCCACATCTTCACGAACTCCGGCCGTCCAAGCAGTTCTTCAACGAGCTTGGCACGCTTGTCGGAGGACTTGTCGGCCACGAACTTCTCCACGGCGGCGGCCTCGGGCAGCTGCCCAATCACATCAAGGTAAACGCGCCGAATGAAGGTGTTGTCGTCNCAAAGACCGCTGGGNGTGATGCGTATCTTCTTATGCTTGTTGTAAACGAGCGTGTCGATGTAGTTGGCAGCAGGCTCGTCGGGGAACTTGTAGTCTGCCAGTTTCGGGATGGAGANAATCTGCGTGCCGGTGGTGATCTGGTCAAAGCGGGCCATGATGAATGCCTCGCCGGGCTTACCGCTGGTGATGAGGCCATTTGGGTCGGCCTTTGCGGCAATACCGTTATTGGAGATGAAAACAGTCTCGCGTGTGACGTCACGGTCAGTCCCATCGCTGTATTTGGCNCGCACGGTCAGCTGTTGCAGGGTGTCGGAACCCTCCAGCACAGCCTGCTTGGGGTAAATCTCGAGATCCACGACCTTGGGTGTATTCGNCGGGTCATTCGGCGCGCCGGCGGCCAGCCATTCGACGAGGGTGTCGTACATCCAGCTCTTTTCCTCGAAAAGNTTGCCGCCAGTGTGCGTCACTCGGCCGACAGCCTTTTCGATGATTAGGGCGTCATCGGGTCGGGCGGTGTTGATGCGGCGACCGAACTCCTCGCGCGTGAGGCAGAAGTAGTCACGCTGTGGATCGAAGCCAAAGAGCGACAGGCGGAACTTATCCTTGCCGCGCGTACTGCCGTGGCAGCTGCCGGCATTGCAGCCGCCCTTGGTGAAGACGGGCATCACGTCCATACTGAATGTCACAGGACGCTCCTTGGCCGCATCCTTCACTTTCACGGGCACACTAAGCGTACGGCCTCCAAATTCGATCTTTAGCGTCGTCTCGCCATCGGCCAACGGCAACAGAGTGCCCTTTTCCAACTTGGCGAATTTGGGATCGGCAAAGGTGTACTTGGCCTCAGCGGTCACGTCCCGCGTGGTGCTGTCCGAGTACTTCGCCTGCAAGACAAGTGACTGCTTGCCACGTTGGGTGAAAATGTTGGCGTCCTTGGGGTAGACCTGCACGTCCACCAGTTCCTTGGGCGCGGCCATGGCCACGATCGGCGCGGCCACCAGGGCAATGAGCATCCGTTTCATATAAATTCCTATTTTCAATGGTTAAACTATTTCTTCTCCGGCTCGGGGATCTTCGAGGCCTCCTTAGCCACCGGCTTACGGATGGCGGGGGGCGGCGGCGGCGGGTCAACGCGCAGGCTGCCGCGGCCGCCGAAGGTCTGCGTCAGCGTGGTGTCGTTGTAGTTGACGGTCATCCGGCAGAAGAGCGTGCGGTGCAGGCCGGGCCGCGCGTTGGTCTCGGCGGTGATGGGGAAGGTCAGTTCCTTGGTGTCCTTGGTCATTTCAAGCGTGGTGGTCTTGGTGCCGGGCGGCAGGCCCATCAATTCCACCTTGGCGGTGCCAGGAAAGTCCACCTTGTGCGTCAGGTTCACCTTCACGGTAGTGGGGTAGCCCTGGGTGGTCTTGGCCAGCGGCATTGCTCCGGTGGTGAAGTGGTCCTTGAACTCCAACGGCGTCAGCTGGGTGCTCACGTAAGCGTTACCGCCCTTCACGCCAGCAGAGCCGAGCATGGCAATCTGGTGTAGCTTGATTTCCGCTCCGCCATTGGCACTGAAGTTGTAGATGGCCTCGTTCTTGCCGGCGGGGATGGAGATCGACGAGGGGCAGCTCAGGCCAGACGGGCGAGTAAGCATGCGCACGTTAATGGCGGCATTAAAGCCCTCCTTGCGCTCGGCGATGACCTTGATCGGATAGGTGCCATCGCGCACCAGTGGCGCGCGGGGGGTGTCGATGCGAATCTTGTAAGGCAGCTCCTCGATGACCGAAACGGCGATCTGGTTGACCCACGTGCGGTAGTACACGCCGTTGTTGCCACGCTGCACGAGATCGATGTTCTGCCAGATACCGCCGGACACGGGGTTGGCCGCGTCAGTCTTCAGCTTGCCGGTGATGTCTGCCAGCTTGCCGGCGATGGGCGCATCGGGCGCGGCCTCAAAGACCATGGTGAGCTGACTCTTGTTGCTGGCCATCTCGTCGGTGTGCAGCTTGATGCCGGCGGGGAAATCCTTCATCGCCATCTGCAGTGCGCCACCGAAGTCGCCGCGGCGCACCTGTAGAACCAGCGGGAAACGGTTGCCACGGGCGACCACCACGTTCTTGCGCGTGTGCGTGTCGTAGCGGCTGACGTCGGGTACGTACGTGGAAAGCGTGGGAACGACCGGCTGGAACTCGACGCGGTAAACGTAATCCTTGCCACCGTTGCCCAAGTGATCGCGCACGCGCAGGGTGAACTCGCCGTCACTCGGCACGCGGAAGCGCACGTAGCTGTCAGGGCCACCGCTGTCGTCGTTGCTGGCAATGTTGCCGCCGTCCTTGTTGCAGACGGACATCACGCTGTCCAGTGGGCTGCGCAACTTGCGCGCGTACAGGCGCACGTCGTAAGTCTGCCCCGCCTTGCCCATGAAGCGGAACCAATCCTCATCACCGGGCTTGTCGATAATACCGTTGAACGCCAGCGGCAACTCACCCTCAACCTTGGTGGCTTCCTTTACGGTGTTGTTCGGCTCCACCTCCAAAGCATTGGGGAACTGCGAGATGCGCAGGCGGTTCCATGAGGGTGCCACGACATTGTCGCGCTTTGCAAAGATGCCGAAGTCACGCTCGTTTGGCATGTCCATGCGACCGTCGGTCACAAGATAACTCTTGGGCTCGGGCAGCTTGAGCGACTGNACAAAGTCGCCGGTGGCCTGATCGATGAACTTCACCTGCAAATCCTTGCCCGCCTGTCCNCCACCCGGATACACCGCCGTGGGCCGCGCAAAGGTNCCCACGTGCATGCGGTACAGCCCGATAGAGCCATAACTGGTTTCGCGCACCTTGATGGTNTAGGTGCCGTCCTCGGGCACGATGGCGCTGGCGTANCAATCCTGAATGAACAGCTTGGTGTCATCCGACCGCGAGAGAATGAANCCTTTGGTGTCGAGAATCTCGATGTACGGGTCGTAAAAGCCGCGGCCCAGACGCATACTCTCGATCTCAGCGGAAAGCCGCTGGCCCTTCTTGGCGTCGATCGTGAAAATTTCCTGCGACTCGTTGGGCACTGAGCTGGCCACGGTGGAGTTGAGCGGCAGCTTCTGGTGCGGTTCGCCGGCCTTGGGGCGCACGCGATTCACCACGGGGAANGGCCCCACATAGAANGTCCGCAGCTCCGTGATGCCGCCCTTGGTGCGCACACGCACGGGGTGTTCGCCCAGCGGACAGTCGGCCGCCACCTTCACCTTGGCACGCACGAAGCCGGCCGCCACCTCCTCCAGCTTCACCACCGTGAAGCCTTTCTTGTAGAAAAGCAGCTCCTCCGCGTCGTCGAGGCGGCTGCCGTTAAAGCGCAGCTCCACCTCTGTGCCCGCCTGCACGCCCGGGGGCGAAATGCTGCTGAGCCGGGGGTCGATGGCCATGGCGCTCACCGCCATCGCTAGTCCTAGACAAATCAGGGTCCGTTTCATAATTGCCAATCTCTCGCCGACCTCACGNCGGNCTCTTGCCTTCGTTTATAGCAAACCGGGGCAACCTCCATGCGGAAACTGCCCCGGTGCGAATTAATTCTGCGATCCGTCGCGCGTCCACCGGGCGCGCNAGCTTATGCCAGCGCNTCCTTGATGATCTCGCCGTCGTAGTTGATGGGCATCGGGCGATTGCCCGGGCCGATAAGGCGCCGCAGCGGATCGATGCCGATGAGCGAGTACACCGTGGCAGCCCAGTCCGGCACGCTCACCGGATCTTCGTCCGGCTCGGAGCCAGTGGGATCGGACGCGCCGTGGATGTAACCGCGCTTCATGCCGCCGCCGGCCATCACCACGCTGAGCACCTTCGGCCAGTGGTCGCGACCGGCACTGCGGTTGATCTTCGGGGTACGNCTNAATTCACTGGTGATCATCACGAGCGTNTCGTCGAGCANACCGCGCTCGTCNANGTCGCTGATCANNGCNGNNAAGGCNTGNTCCAACGCCGGNACNTGGTNGCTGAATGCTGNNGGCGATGTTGCTGTGCATGTCCCAACCACCGTAGGTGGTGGTGACCATNCGCACGCCGGATTCCACCAAGCGGCGGGCCAACAACAGGCGACCACCCGCGGTGTTGCGTCCGTAACGGTCGCGTACCTTGGCCGGTTCCTTGTTGATATCAAACGCCGCGCGAGCCTCTGGCGAGCTGATCATCGCGTAGGCACGCTGGTAAAACGTGTCCATGCCGGCCAGCGTGTCCGCCTTCTCCAGCGAACTGAAATGGGCATCCACAATGCTGCGCATGTCCTTGCGCTTGCCAAACCGTTTCGCATCAATGCCACTGGGCAGGGCGAGGTCGCGCACGCGGAAGCTGCTGCTGCCGGGATCCGCACCCAAGCTGAACGCGCCGTAGGCACTGCCGAGGTAGCCGGTGCCACCGTAACCGCTCTGGCTGGGGATGGCCACGTAGGGCGGCAGGTTCTTGCGCGGGCCAAACTCATGGCTGACAATCGAGCCGAAGCTTGGGAACACCGTCGCCGGGCTGGGACGCACACCGGTCATCATGTTATGCGTGCCGCGCTCGTGCGCCGCCTCGCTGTGGGTCAGCGAACGAATGACGGTGATCTTGTCCGCGATCGCCGCGCTCTTAGGCAGATACTGCGAGAAACGCTCGCCGCGAATCTTTGTCTCCACCGAGCCCAACGGCCCACGGTACTCCTGCGGCGCGAGATACTTCGGATCCCACGTCTCCTGATGGGCTGAACCGCCCGGCAGGTAAATCTGGATGATGTTCTTCGCCTTACCCGGCTTGGACTGCTTGGCGACGTCCCTCCAGTCCTCGCCAGCCGCCTGCGCCTCGCTCTTCAAAAGATCGCCCAGCGTGAGGCCCAGCCCCATGCCGCCCAGCGCGCCAGAGAACAAAAAGTCACGTCGATTCGGATTCCACGAGTGGTCAGCACCACCGCACCATTGATAGCCACGTTTCTTGCTCATAAATTTAATGTGTTTTGCCGAGTTTTCGGTGTTGTTTCGACCGACGATTTTTTCGAACTATTCAGAAAAAAGCAACATTTATGCGAAAAAAACAGATTTCATCTGGATCAACCTTGTGACACTCTGTCAACATCAAGTTGAACAAAATTTTCATGAAAAAATTTGCCCTGCTCCTCGCCACCATCCTGCCCGCCGCCGCCGAGGAGCAGTTGCCCAAGTTTGGCTTTGCAGAACAGTACATCATTCCTGTTCGCATTCACCTGTTGCAGACCCCCGGTGAATTGAACCTTACCACTACGCTTACCGAGAAGGACATCCATCGCATCCTCGGCAAGGTCAACAAAATCTGGGGCCAAGCAGGCATTCACTTCGCGATGGAAAGCCTCATCAAGGAACCCGCCGCCAACCCTGTCCTTTACCGCCAGAATTACCGATCCCGAAACCTCAAGTGGCTTAAGGCCTTGCGCCCAGAGAAAACTCGCAATGACGACTGTTTCCACATCTATTATATAAAGCGATTTGCCGCCAACGGAGTTTACCTCGGCGCAGACTCAATGTTCGTCAAGGACCTTGCGCGCCTGCATTCCGTAAAAGGCGGCCTCGACGAGCCCATCCCGCGCGTCACCTCCCATGAACTCGGACACGCCCTAACCCTTCCTCACCGCCAGCACGTCATCAACCTCATGCAAAGCGGCACTACCGGCTGGCGCCTCAACTCCGCCGAAGCTCGCCAAACCCGCAAAGCCGCCGCCAAGCACGATTTCATCTACAAGGCTCCGATCCTCCTGAAGGTCGCCGATAATTACTATAAAGAAGGCAAAAAAGAAAAAGCCGCCCGAGTCTACGCCCAACTCGCTTCTCTACCCATCGACACCCCAGAAACCCGCCGCGCGCGCGAAAGGCGTGCTAAGTAACACTAAGTCATCACCTCTTTTGTACCGCACGTCGCTGCTAGAAAAAAACCTCACACTTGGGCAGCGCTTGCTCGACCATGATGATGTCTTCGTTTTGCAGGGGGTTGTTGTAGAGCCACAGTTGCTTGAGTTCTTTCAGTTCGCAAAGCGGGGCAGGATCAGCGATGCGGTTTTGTTCCAGAAACAGGTAACGCAAGCCGGCCAACTCCGCCAACGGACGGGCGTCCTCAATGGCGTTGCGCGACAGTGATAGCCACTTAAGCTTGGGCAAGCGCCGCAGTTCGTCCACCACACCGCGCAGGTTCGCAATTTCCGCCCCTTCGTGCTTGATGGACTCCACCCGCAGCCAATCCACATCTCCTTCCGACTGGTGCAGTGAAACCCGCGCTGCCTGCTCCAGCCAATTGCCATCCTCGCTCGGCCGTCCCAAGGCCACCTCCGGCGGCGCGCCGCAATGGGGGCACATCACCGCCGCTGCACTGATGCCCTTTCCGCACTCTGCGCATTCCGTCAACGCCATCCCTCAGCCTGCCCCAGCCGTTCCATTGACACAAGTCCCACGCCGAATACAATCGCCCAATGCGCACACTCCTTTTGTTCCTTGCCTTGATTCTCGCACTACCGACACAAGCCGCCAAGAGACCACCGAATGTCGTGGTAATTTTCATGGACGACATGGGGTATGCGGACATCGGGCCGTTTGGGGCGAAGGCGTATCCGACTCCGCACTTGGATCGCATGGCGAAGGAAGGTCGGAAGTTCACGGATTTTTATGTAACA
>PBPF01000110.1 GCA_002724615.1 Verrucomicrobiales bacterium
CAATCGGCCCCATGCCCGGTCCACCGCCACCGTGCGGGATGCAGAAAGTCTTGTGCAAATTAATGTGGCACACGTCCGCGCCCAGTTCGCCGGGGCGCGAGAGGCCAACCATCGCATTGAGGTTCGCACCGTCGAGATACACCTGACCGCCTGCCGTATGGACGATTTCGCAAATCTCGCCAATGCCTTCCTCGAACACGCCGTGCGTGGAAGGATAGGTAATCATCATCGCCGCCAAACTTCCCGCATGCTCGTCGGTCTTGGCGCGAAGGTCGTCGAGATCAATGTCGCCGCCATCGTTGCATTGCACCGGCACTACGCGCATGCCGGCGAGCACGGCGCTGGCAGGGTTGGTGCCGTGGGCGGACATCGGGATGAGGCACACATCGCGCCCGCTCTCATCACGGCTCTCGTGCCACGCGCGGATGACCAGCAGTCCGGCATATTCGCCCTGCGAACCTGCGTTGGGCTGCAGCGACACGCCGGCGAAACCGGTAATCTCCGCGAGCCACTGCTCAAGATCGGCAAAGAGTTGCTGGTAACCCCGAGTTTGCTTGAGCGGCGCGAAGGGATGAAGCCCGTTGAATTCCGGCCACGACACCGGAATCATTTCCGCGGCGGCATTGAGCTTCATCGTGCATGAGCCAAGAGGGATCATCGACTGCGCCAGCGAGAGGTCTCGATTCTCAAGCCGTTTCAGATAACGCATCATTTCCGTTTCGGACCGGTGCTTGTGGAACACCTCGTGCGTGAGAAATTCGCTCGTGCGCCGCAACGTCGCCGTTAACGCGTCTGCCGGCGCAAGATCTTCCAATGTAAACGGCACTTCGCGGCCTTCGTTGAATACCTGCAGCAATTCGGCCACATCTGCCTCTGTGGTCGTCTCGTCCAGTGCTACGTTTACGCCGCGTTCGTCGAGTGCTCGGAGGTTGATGCGATACGCCTCAGCGATGCGCAACATGTCGCGCGCACTTTGCATGGAGTGCTCCACCGCCAGCGTGTCAAAAAATGCGTCGTGCCGTACGCGATGGCCCAGCCGTTCCAGTCCCGTCGCCAATAGTCGTGCAAGTCCATGAATGCGCCCAGCGATGCCGCGCAATCCTTCCGGGCCGTGATAACAGGCGTACATTCCCGCCATGCTCGCCAGTAGTGCTTGAGCGGTGCAGATATTGCTCGTGGCTTTGTCGCGTCGGATGTGCTGCTCGCGCGTCTGGATGGAAAGCCGCAATGCCGGCCGGCCACGAGCGTCTTTCGACACGCCCACAATGCGTCCGGGCAGTTGCCGCTTGTATATATCACGCGTGGCCAAAAACGCGGCGTGCGGACCGCCATAGCCCAGCGGAACGCCAAAGCGTTGTGCGTTGCCCACTGCAATATCCGCGCCAAGTTCACCGGGCGGTTTCAACAGTGTGAGCGCGAGCAGATCCGTGGCCATCACCACCATCGCGCCCGCCTCGTGTGCGGCATCAATGACTGCTCCCGGTTCGGTCACCGCGCCGTCGGTCGCGGGATATTGCAGCAGTACGCCAAAGACTTTCTCATCAAGTTCAGGGTCACTTGGATTCCCGATGCGCACCTCGATGCCCAGCGGCTGCGCGCGTGTGCGCAACACCTCGAGATTCTGCGGGTGACAATTTGCCGCTGCCCAAAACACATTGCGGCCACCCTTGCCCTTTATCGCGTGGCACATCGCCATTGCCTCGGCACACGCGGTGGCTTCATCGAGCAGCGATGCGTTGGCAATTTCCAGCCCGGACAGGTCGCACACCATCGTTTGGAAATTGAGCAGTGCCTCCAGTCGCCCCTGAGAAATTTCCGATTGATACGGCGTGTACTGCGTGTACCAGCCGGGGTTTTCCAGCAGGTTGCGCTGGATGACTGGTGGCACGATACAGCCGGAAAACCCCATGCCGATGTAACTGCGATGCAACTGGTTGCGTTCCGACATGGTCCGCAACCGCGCCAAGGCGTCCGTCTCCGAAAGTGCTGCGGGCAGGTTCAGCGCGTTTTTCTGGCGGATTGCTGAAGGCACCACCGCGCCAATGAATGCCTCCATTGAATCGGCCCCTACAGTCTCCAGCATCTGCCTTGCCTCCGCGGCATCCGGTCCAATGTGCCGATGGGCAAACCCTGCCACTGGCTTTGGCAAGGGCATGGCGGTATCCGGTTCAGCTTGGGTTTCGGCTTCCATTTTCTCGCGCACAAGCATACGCGCACGCTAGGCCCGCGCCAACCCTCCGCCAAGCGTCAGTTATCCCAATGACAGGGATTCTTGTTCACTAGGCAGCATCAGTGGCCTTGGTTGGGGGCCTGAACTGCAGAGTCAAAGTCGTCGGTCCCGGCTACAGAGGAAGGTGGCACCGGCGATGACGATCAGGTTTGCGGCAAGTCCGATCACTCCTTCGTGCAGACCGTGGATGTCGATGGGGGTGGCGGCAAATTTGCGCTGGAGGAAGAGTGCCAAGGCAACAGCGAGGCCAGTGGCCATGCCGGCCAGAACGGGGCCCGCGCGGAGGTTTTTGCAATGGATGCCGAGGATGAAAGCGGGCGCAAGCTGGACGAGCATCTCAAATTTGAGTTTCAACAGGACGATGAGGATGTTCTCGCGGGGATCGCGGTGGTCGTAAAAGGCAATGGCGATGGCGGCCATGAGCAGGACGACAGCGGCGGAGACCCATTTGCCCAAGCGGGTGAGCTGGGACTCGGTGGCGGTGGGGTTGAGGTGGCGCGCGTAGAAATCCTTGGTGACCATGGCGGAGATGATAAGGAGGACGGAATCGGCGGTGGACATGAGCGCGGCCAGAATGGCGGCGGTTAGAAGGACGACGAGCCAGTAGCCGACGGGGGTGTCCATGACCACACGACAGACAGCGGGCAGAAGGTGTTCGCTGTTTTTAATAGAGAGGTCCTGTGTGGAGGCAATGATGCCGACGAAGAGGGCGGTGAGGGTTGCGGTGAGTGGAAGGAAAACCATGACGGCAAGGCTGCGGCGGAGGGTGCGCCCATTGCGCGCGGCATAGATGCGCTGGATGGCTTGGGGATACATGGCACCGCCAAGGCCTACGATGAGGATCCAACTCAGCCAGTTAAGTTTGCCGGCAGTGGTGGCGGGTGGGTCGATTTTTCGAGTGGCTTGGGCGCGGGCTTTTTCCGTGGCGTCCGTGGGGTTCTGGATTGCCGCGGCCTCGGCTTGGCGGGCGTCCTGAATGAGTTGAGTGGTGGCTTGAGCGGGGGTGCCGTACTTGTGGACGACGAGTCCGAGCATGAGGAGGAAGCCGATGATCAGTATGACGCCCTGGATGGCGTCGGTCCACGCGACGGCGCGGAAGCCGCCAAGGTTTTCATAGATCAACATGATGACCACCAGCAGGATGACACCGCCGACAAATGCGCCATAGGCCAGGCGGCTTGTGGCGGGATCATCGGGGATGGCACCGGCGGCAATATCGAAGGTGAGCATCACCTCGACGGCAGTGCCCATGGCGATCAGTTGGGCGAGGAGGTAGTTGGCCACGCCGATGATCATGACGACAACGGCCAGCAGGCACAGCGGGCGGGAATCAAAGCGGTGCATGAGGTAATCGGCAGGAGTGATGAAGCCGTGGCGCTTGGCCAGTCGTTGTAGCCACGGCGCGAAGAGCAGGTAGCAGACCACTAGCCCTGTCATGAAGTGCAGGCTGACCAGCCAGCTGAAGCCTTCGCGGTAAGCCTTGCCGGTGTAGCCAAAAAGGGTGTTGCCGCTCCACTGGGTGGCGTAAAGGGTGAGCAGCAGCACGGCGAAACCCACGCCGGGACCGGCGAGGTAAAAGTCCTTGAGCGTATCCGCCGTGCGTGCGCGGCGGCCCCACCAGCCAAGTGCCAGCAGTGAGAGCAGGTACAGGGTGATGAAGGCCAGTCCGCCCGGCCCGAATGGCAGCGCGGCGATCATTCTTCTTCCTCCTCATCCTCCACCGGCCAGCGCCGCACCATCACCCAGGCCGTGAGTGCCGCAATGAAAACTGATGCGCCGATGGAAACCACTACCCACCGCGGCAGGCCCAGCACTGTCTCTCGATATCCTTCCGGCCAATACCACGGAATCGCTATGGCAAAGCCGATGAGGTAAGTGACAACGAGGGGCCAGACGGGTTTGTTCATCCCCCGCCTTACTTCACTGTCACCACGGTGTAGTTGCGTTTGCCCTTGCGGAGAAGGAGGTGCTTGTCAAAGAGCAGGTCGGCGGGAGTGATGGCGCGTTGGGGGTCGGATTGGCGCTCGTTGTTCAGGTTAAGTCCGCCACCCTGCAGGTCCTTGCGGGCTTGGCCATTGGAAGGACAGAGACCACTGGCCACGAACAACTCGAGGATGGGCAGACCGTCGCCCTCNAGCTTGTTGGATTCGAGGTTCACAGTGGGCACCTCGCCNACGATCTCGTTGAAGGTGTCTTCGCCAATGCCCGCCAATTTGCCGCCGAAGAGTATGCTGCTGGCTTGCTGCACCTCGCGCGTGGCGGCTTCACCGTGGATGAGGGTGGTCATTGCCTCNGCCAAGGCTGTATGAGCGGCACGCGCCCCGGGGTTTTCCGTGTGTTGCTGCTCGAGTGATTCAATTTCTTCGCGCGTGTGAAAGGTGAAGTACTTCAGGTACCGCACCACGTCTCGGTCNTCTGTGCGAATCCAGAACTGGTAAAACTTGTACACGCTCGTGCGCGCGGCATCGAGCCACACGGCGCCGGCCTCGGTCTTGCCGAACTTTGTGCCATCNGCATTGGTGATGAGCGGCAGCGTCAGGCCGAAGACCGTCGCGNTGAGCTTTCGGCGCGCTAGGTCAATGCCGGCGGTNATGTTGCCCCACTGGTCACTGCCGCCGATCTGCAGGTCGCAGTCGTGCTCTCTTTTCAGGTGATAAAAATCAAACGCCTGAAGCAGCATGTATGAAAACTCCGTGTAGCTGATGCCCGCGTCGCGATCCTCCATGCGCGCCCGCACGCTTTCCTTGGCCACCATGCTGTTCACGGTAAANTGTTTGCCGATGTCGCGCAGGAANTCCAGCAGTGTCACGNCATTGGTCCAGTCGGCGTTGTCCAGCAGGATCGCAGCATTTTCGTCGGCGTCAAAATCNAACAGCCGCCGCAGTTGNTCCTTCACCGCGGCAATGTTGGCCGACAAANTCTCCGGTGTAAGCAGGTTGCGTTCGGCCGACTTGCCGCTGGGATCGCCAATGGCTCCTGTCGCGCCGCCCGCCAGCGCGATTGGTCGATGCCCGGCCAGTTGAAAGCGCCGCAGTCCGAGGAGAGGCACAAGATTACCCACGTGCAAGCTGTCCGATGAGGGATCGAAGCCGCAGTACAACACCGTTGGCCCTTCCGCCAGCCGCTTGGCAAGNGCCTCGGCGTCCGTGCAGTCATTGACGAGGCCGCGCCATTCCAGTTCATCGAGGATATTCATCCGCGCGCATTAACGCCGAGCCATCCGGCCGGGACAAGGGAAAAGGGGTGTTGCGAANGATCCGNGACCAACGCGCCTACAATTACTGCGGATCGATCAACTGCAGCAAGTGGCGGGTGGCGATGCAGTTTTTGAATACCATNTGAAGGTTATCCTTCACGCCCTTGTTCGTGTTGTAATAGGTGCTTTGCGTGTTGTTCACGCTGCCGATCACCGCGCCGTATTCATTGAACACCGGCGCGCCGCTTGAGCCCTTGGCGAAGTCCGCCGTGATCGTCAACATACTGCGGCCCCCGCGGCCGGGCGCCTGGTCCAGCCAACGCCTGGAAATGATGCCTTCGCTGAGCGTGTAAAAACGGCGGTCCGGATGGCTTAGCACGCGCACTTTTTCGCCCGGCATTGCACCGGTGGCCACGGGCAGTGGAGTGTATCCCTTGCCTGCTGCGCGCAGGATGGCAAGNTCCGTGGATTTGTTCGCCGCCAGCACCTCCACCACCGGNGCGATTCGCCCATCGCCCGTCATGATCACGATGGTGTCGTTATTCTTGTTGTCCACCACATGGTAGCTGGTGCAGAACACCCCATCCTCCGTNAGCATGAACCCACTGGCCGCACCACTGTGCCAATTGGGGCAACGATTACATTTATAAAACCCCGAAACCACCACGACGCCCTTGCGGTACCGCTTCACCAGCTCTGAGGAACTGAGCTTTTCCTTGCCAGCTTTCGGTAGTTCCAGTCGGCACTTTTTACGGTTTAATTGCTTGAGCAAATCTGCAGCCTGTGTGGTGGCCTTGCCATCGCGAAGCGCTTCTGTCTTCTTGTTCAACTCATTCAAGATGGCCTTATCATTGATTTCGCCGGTGGCGAGAAACACATTGTTGGCCTGAAGAGTTTTTTCCGCCGCGGGTACGGGCAGGACGACGCCAACCAGAAAACCCAAGCTCATNACTGCATGCAGTGTCCTCATCCGGGCATGGTGTCATTGAAGCGTCATTACGCCAATAAAAAAGGCGGACCCATGACACAGGTCCGCCTTTGTAATTAGATTCTTTTCTACTCCTCGGATTTCTCCTCGGCGGGCGTTTCTTCGGCCTTGATCTCCTCGCCAGAATCGCTTTCCGCNGTGGCCAGNCTGGCCTCGTCGAAGGCGTGTTCCAGCGCTACCAAATCTTCGCCAGGCTTTAGGCTGTCGAGTTGCTCTGCCTCCTTCTTAAGCGCTTCCTCGTCATACTCAGCAGCCTTGATCGAAAGGCCAATGCGGCAATCGCTTTTGTCCACCTTGATGACGCGCGCTTTCACTTCGTCGCCTACCTTCAAGTGATCCTTGATGCGTTCAACACGATCCTCACTCACCTGTGAAATGTGCACCAGTCCGTCCATGTCGTGCTCCAGCCCGATGAACGCTCCAAAGCTCGCCAGTTTGGTGACCTTGCCTGTAACAAGATCACCGATCTTATACAGTTCGTCCATCTTGTCCCACGGGTTGTCAGCCAATTGCTTGATGCCGATGGATATGCGCTGGTTTTCGCGGTCGACCTCGAGGACGGTGGCCTCCACTTCCTCGCCTTTCTTCAGGATTTCAGAAGGGTGATTGATCTTGCGTGTCCACGATAGGTCGCTCACGTGGATCATGCCGTCGAGACCTTCCTCCAGTTCCACGAAAGCCCCGTAGCTGGTGAGGTTGCGAACTTGGCCTTTCACCATGGTTCCAGGCGCGTACTTTTGCTCCGCGGTGTCCCACGGGTTAGCGTCCAGCTGGCGGATGCCCAAACTAATCTTCTGTTCGTCCTTGTTGACGCCCAGCACAACAGCCTGAACCTCTTCGCCCGCCTTTAATACCTCGCTTGGCTTGGTAATGCGCTTGGTCCACGACAGTTCTGTCACATGTACTAGTCCCTCTACGCCAGGCTCCAATTCCACAAATGCGCCGTATGAAACAAGGTTCACCACCTTGCCACTGATCTGCGTGCCCACCGGGTACTTGCTCTCGATCAGTTCCCATGGGTTCTGTGTCTTTTGCTTGAGGCCAAGGGAAACGCGCTCCTTCTCCTTGTTGATATCCAGCACCACCACTTCCAGTTCGTTGCCCACATTGACCATTTCACTGGGGTGATTAATGCGGCCCCAACTCATGTCCGTGATGTGCAACAGGCCGTCGAGGCCGTTCAGGTCGATAAACGCACCGAAGTCCGTAATGTTCTTTACAGTTCCCTTCAGCAGGTCGCCCGGGGTCATCTGTTCAAGCATTTCCGCGCGTCGCTGCGAGCGTTCCTCCTCGATCAACTCGCGGCGACTCAAGACGATGTTCTGCCGCTCCTGATTGATTTTAACGATCTTAAACTCAAGCGTCTTCCCCTCAAGCTCGCCCAAGTCCCTCGGTGGTACCACGTCCACCTGCGAACTGGGTAAGAATGCCTCCACTCCGATGTTCACGATCAAGCCACCCTTCACAGCCTGCTTGATCTTTCCCTTGATCACGCCACCTTCCTCGCAAATCGAGTTGATCTTGTCCCAGTTGCGCTTGAATTCAGCGCGTTCGTGAGACAACACTACCATTCCATCGCGATCCTCCAATTGCTCGATCAATACCTCGATTTCATCGCCTTCCTTTGGCGGTTCATCCTCGTCAAACTCGTTTAAATTCACCGACCCTTCGCTCTTGTAGCCGATGTCTACCAGCACTTCCTTCTGCCGGATTTCGATAATCTTGCCTTTTACAATCTCCTCTTCCGCAAAGCGCAAATCGCTTTGCTTGAGGGCCTCTTCCATGGTCAGCATAACCTGTGAATCCTTTGGGAAAAACCCGGCCAAGAACTCGGCCAGATCTCATTAAATCGCTGAAAAACAGTGACTTACGCCACAAATCAACCAGCAGATTTTGTTGTTAATAAGTTGTCAATAAACACAGCGCTTTGGCAAACATCCGCACCCGCGGTGTTCAAGCGAACGGCCAACATAACGCCAAAAACCCTCATGGCAAGCACTTTTCCGAGGGTAATTGGTACAAGAGTAGTCATCAGACTGACCGCCCGAACTTTTTTTCCAATTCGGTGTAGCTCATCTCGATCAAGGTTGGGCGGCCGTGGGGGCAGGTGTAGGGCATTGCACAGCGTCGCAAGTCTTCCAGTAGGGCGTCCAGTTCGGGCGTGGCCAAGGGGTCGTTTGCCTTTACTGCGTGGCGGCAGACGGTTTTGGCTACCATGTCCTCGCCCAACCGCATGCTGTTTACGCCCGCACCGGCGGCCTTGAGTTCGTCGATCATTGTCAGCACGAATTCTTTTGGGTCCCGCGCTTTCACGAATGGCGGCAGTGCGTCCAGAAGGAATGTTCTTTCCCCAAATTCGCTCAGGCCGATTCCCAGTTGCAAAAGTGTGTCGGCATTGCCTGCCACAAATTCCGCGTCTTTGGGCGCGAGTTCCACGGTCTCTGGCAGCAGCAGTTTTTGCGAGGCTGTCTCCTGTGCCTCCATGCGGGTCATCATCTGCTCAAACAACACCCGCTCATGGGCTGCGTGTTGGTCCATCAACACGAGGCCTCGGTCTGATTCGAGAATGACGTAAAGGCGGCCGATCACGCCGATGATTTTCAGAGGCACGGACAGTAACGGTTGTGCCGGGGGTGATTCGTGGTTGAGCGTCGATGGCAGAAGGGAGTCTAATTCCTGTCTGGATGTGGGGACAACAGGCACGGCTTTCTCTACGGGCATGGGATCGCGAGGTGCCGAAAATCCCATCGCCAAGTTTCCTTGTTCCGGTGCATGCACGTTTGAATTGCTGTCCTCATCCTGCCTTTCAACCAGTGCGGCATCCGGTGGTTGAATCACATCCACCGCATCATCCCTGCTGTCCAACTGGGAATCGCAAACTGGTGACCGGGAACTGTCTTCATGAAATTGAATCAACGCTCCCTGCACCGCCTCGGCCACAAATCGCCGTACTTCGCGCTCCCGATGGAACTTCACCTCGCGCTTGGCCGGGTGGATGTTTACGTCCACCTCCGACGCGTCGATCTCCAGAAACAGGCAGCACACG
>PBPF01000111.1 GCA_002724615.1 Verrucomicrobiales bacterium
ATTATTCCCGATGGATAAACTGAAAATCACCGAGGCCGACTTGTCGCCGCCCGTGGTTGATGCGCCAACCCGCAACGCCCCCGATGCACCGACTGCCCCTATTTCCATGGGAGTTCGCATGGCCATGGCACCACTGGTGCTGCTTCTACCGGTGTTGTGCGTAATGGCCTTTGCAATGCGACCGAGCCTGGGCCACAAGTCGCCGGAGATACGCGAGGCCTGGCTACGATTCATGGGCACACTGCTGGCCATCAGCGGGATGATCTACGTTACCGGTGGAGCCGTCCTATATTCCCGCAAAGGCACGGGCCCTGTGAGTGACGACAAGGTTCTAGCGGCGGGCAAGGCACCTGTAATCCTAAAGATCGAAGGATTAAGCAACTTTACCGGAAAACCTCTGGAGCGGGCCGAGTTGAAAGGCAAGGTGGAGCCACTTGTGTTTGTGGCTGACGCATCAAGCAAGCCACCCGTCACCAAGCTCACGGATTTGGACGACCGCAAGCTAGGGGCGGCCACCATCCTTTTCGTGGATGGCAAGAGTTGCCTCGCAATTACCAGCAGCGATTTATTGAAGGAGGAAACCCCTCCGGCGCTGTACAACGCGCAAGGCCACCACGCAAAGCCGGAGCTGGTCGCCACTCTTAACACTTTCAACCTGGCACTTGTTCAATTTCCGTTGGAGCGACAGCCCAAACTCTTCGTGCAACCTCTTGGCAATCCGCGCGGTCTGGCCGAGAACTCTGTGGTCTTTACCATGGGCCACTCCGGCAGTGAATTATTCAAGGACAAGGAAGGACAGCTCAAGGCCATGAAAGATCGTGACAAGGTTCAAACCGATCTAAGCTTTGCCAGCGGCTGGAAGGGCGGGCCTGTTTACGACCAAAGCGGCAACCTGCTGGGAATCGTCACCGGTGCGCGAGGCAATGACGTGGTCTCTGCACGAGTTGTTTTAAACGACACGCAGTGGGCATTCATGGAGGGCAAGAAGCGCATCTACGATCTATTTGCCTCACGTCTCAACAAGCAGTAAAACACCCTATCCATTCAAACAAAGCACAGGAGCAACATGGGAAACATCAATGTCACAGTTTATGACTCCACGGAAAACAAGCGCGTCCCAGTGGAACTGCCGGACAACGCGCCGGCCAACAAACTGATCACAGTGCTAGTGGAAAAGCTAAAGCTGCCGAAAAATGGTCCCGACGGTGCTCCACTCAGCTACAAGTTCCACCACAAAAACACAGGCAAGCAGGTGCAGGACAGCGCCACACTCTCCGCAGCCGGCATCAAGGATGGTGACACCCTCCGCCTCCAGCCGGAAATTACCGCCGGTGCATGAGCAGCGAGACTACCATCGTCATCCCTGAGCGGGAACTGGAGGACGATCGCTTCGATCGCCTGCGGCTTATCCAGTGGTGGGACCAGGAGAAGATCGCCGCCACCCGCGTGCTGGTGGTCGGTGCCGGCGCGCTTGGCAACGAGATCCTGAAAAACCTCGCGTTGCTGGGCTTTCGCCAGATTCTCGTGGTGGATCTTGACTCCATTGAGCTTTCCAACCTCTCGCGCACAGTGTTGTACCGCGCCGCCGACGTCGGCCACGAAAAAGCTGCCACCGCCGCTGAAGCCACCCGTCAGCTTTACAGCGAGGCCCATGTGCATTCCATTAACGCCAACATCGTCCATGAGGTAGGGCTGGGCGTTTTTGGTTGGGCCGACCTCATCTTCGGTGGACTGGACAACCGCGAGGCGCGCCTGTGGATCAATCGCTGTGCATGGAAGATGAATCGCCCTTGGATCGACGGTGCTATTGAGGGCATCAACGGCGTAGCCCGCGTGTTCCTACCCGGACAAGCACCCTGTTACGAGTGCACACTGGGCGAAACCGACTGGGCCATTCTCGAAAAACGCATGTCCTGCAACCTGCTGACTCGAGAGGAAATGGAGGCTGGCAAGACTGCGACCACGCCAACCGTCTCCTCCATCATCGCCGGCATCCAAGTGCAGGAAGGCCTTAAATTAATCCATGACCAACCCACGCTCGCGGGCCGTGGCTATGTATTTGAGGGCCTCAATCATACTTCATACGTGGTCGAGTACACGGAGAATGAGGATTGCCTCAGCCACGAGACCTACCCCTCCTGTCTATCATTGGATCGTGACTCCATCACTACTACTCCAGATGATTTGTTGGAAATCGCAAGAGAGAAACTACGCACCGAGCAGGCACAACTGGAGTTCAGCCGCGATGTAATCCACAAGCTCGCCTGCCCGCAATGTGGTGCTGAGGAGGAGATGTTCGCGCCTGTGGGATCAATTTCCGCGCGGCAAGGCCGCTGCCCAAAGGACGACACATTGCGCGAAGTCATCGCCGCCCACAGCTATGACGGCTCGCAGGATTTTGGTAATCGGCCACTGGCACAACTGGGATTGCCTGCGTTTGATGTAGTCGTCGCGCGCACCATGCGTGCAGAACTGCCCATGCTACTTGCAGGCGACGCCTCCACCGTCCTTGGCCCACTTGCCTCCAACTCACACAAACCTGAATGAGCGCCCAACTGAAAGTCACCATCAATTCTGATGTTATCCGCCGGATGCATCAGCACGGCCGATCCTCCATGAAGGCTGAAATCTGCGGCGTGCTTATAGGCGACCACGACGATGGCCGCACAGTCATTCGAGATTGCATTCGCGGCGAGCACTCCGACCAGGGGGGTGCACATGTCACCTTCACGCAGGACACTTGGGAACACATCTGGAAAATCAAGGACACTGATTTCCCCGATGACAAGATCGTGGGCTGGTATCATTCGCACCCAGGTTTCGGAATTTTTCTCTCGGACCACGATCTGTTCATTCATCAGAATTTCTTCTCCGCAGCTCACCAAGTGGCTTGGGTGTATGATCCGCATTCTGATGAGGAAGGCTGCTTCGTGTGGGAAGAAGGCCGCATTGAGCGTGTCGAGACCATTGAGGTCGTAGACACCGGCCCACCGCCGGATGATGAGCCCCGTCAGGAACCTGACCCTGATACCATCCAGATCACTAACGACGAGGCGGAAAACGGAGGGCAACCCAAGCCCAGTCGAGGCGGCACAAGCATAGGGCTTATCCTGCTCTTTTGCGCGCTCACGGCGGTCGCAGGATTTCTGCTCGGCAAGGTCACAACGACGCCACTGCCCGCCGAGAAAGCCGATGAAAACCAAGATATCAACGCCACGGGAGTTCGCGTACAGCAA
This sequence comes from Verrucomicrobiales bacterium, assembly GCA_002724615.1. Lineage (GTDB taxonomy): Bacteria > Verrucomicrobiota > Verrucomicrobiia > Limisphaerales > UBA1100 > UBA6614. Next base: position 3,237 of record PBPF01000111.1, read on the forward strand.
CTTGCGCGCGACATCCAAGCATTGCCGGCCCTGCCTAAGGAGAAACTCCGTGAACAAGTAGCCCTGCTCAACCGAATCCCCAATGGATATTCCATCATCGAAATGCAGCCGCGCCAAGTTGTAGGTGGCTCGGGGCTGCCGCGTCCCGATGTCCCCAGCATCATCGTCCACAACTCTGCCGATCCACAAATACAGTCCGCGCTCGCTGACCTACACGCCTACACCGTTAATTTTAGCCCATTTGACTTCGACACCAGTCTTGTCCTTCGCGACTGGCAAATTCCAAACTTCATACCGCCCGGCCTAATGATCGTTCATCGCAACCCTCAGCACGGGACCATCGCTGCCACCGTGCCCTACGACCTTAACTATCAAGCCCGCTTAAAGCAGATTGTCCGGCGCATCCAACTCGCCAAGGAAGCCACCAACGGCCCCAAAAACCCAGCTGAAAACAACGCCACTATCTCGGATGAAAACCAAACCGCCCCAGCCGGCAACCAAACACAATTACTGCAAAACAACACGACCATCACGGACGGAAACCAGACACAATCACCACAAAACAACGCCACCATCGCAGACAAAAATCAGACCCGGCCTGATTCCAACGCCACCAAGCCACCAGCCGGGAATGCCACCAAGCAGCCTCCAAAGTCTCCCTGACCCATGGATGACGACAAAATCCGGATTTCACTGAACGAGGTGGAGAGCGCTAAACCACTGCCCTCGCAGGTAACCACGCCTGAGTACGGCTATGCCCCCGCTGACGCACCGCCCGGGAAACATCACGGACAACCGCCCAATCCCCCCGGAGAAAGCAAGTACGGCTCCGTTGCCGTGGCCTCATCCGGCAGTGAATCTACCAACCCCATCCGCCAGTTGTTCATGCAGGGATGGGTATACATGAGCTTGGCCGGATTCCTCGGAGCATTACTCGCGTGGGGTGGCGGAGAGATTTTCATGTCACCGTACCTCGGAAAGATCGACCGCCTAATGCGCGACAACATGCTTAAAGAATGGCGGCTGGAAATTTTCTCCCTACACATCTACTATGCTGTATGGATCTCTAGTATTTTCATCGCCACCTGTACGGCCATGGGGCTAGCCGAGAGCATCGTGGAGCGTTCCCCGCATAAGGCAATCCAGCGTGGTGGAATCGCCATTGGCGCGGGGCTCGTGCTAGGGTTCCTGTCTGTATTGATTGTGGAGGCATTTCATGCCAAGGGACTTTATGAATGGTCCGGTGAGTTAATGAAGGCAATGGGTGTCGAGCCTGTTGAGGAATCCCGCCGTTCAGCCCGGCACCCGCTGCAGTGGATTCGCCGTGCGCTATGTTATTCGATCTACGGACTTGCCGCAGGCCTAGCCTACGGGCTTACGGGCTGGTCGGCAAAGAAATGCCTGTTCGGCGCCATTGGCGGACTGGTTGGCGCGGGCATCGGCGGGTTCTTTTACGACCCGATCACGGTACTGTTCGGCGGATCCGGCTCAGCTGGCTCAGCGGATGTCATCAGTCGCGCGTTCACGTTCACCATCATGGGTGCATTCACGGGCCTCGCGGTGGGGTTGGTTGAGACGGCTCTGAAAGATCGCTGGCTGTATGTTTCCGCCGGGCCGCTGGCAGGCAAGCAGTTCATTCTATACAAGGTGCTTACGACAATCGGCAGCGACCAGCGCTGCGACGTGTACCTTTTCAAGGACGAAACAATCACGCCTCAGCATGCCGTCATCGAGATGCGCGGCAAGCAGACCATTCTCAACGCACAAGGCCCGGTGCAGGTACGACAACCCGACGGTCGCAGCACTGTTGTGCGCCCGGGACAGCCGTTCTTCCTTTCCAGCGGGCAGCACGTCGTCATTGGTCGCTACACGTTTCATTTTCAGGAAAAATCCCGCCGCGCCAGTTGAGTGCCACCTGTCCATATTGCCGCACAGGAATCGAAGCGGAGGAAGCGTATTCCTGCCCCGGCTGCGCTACACCCCACCACAAGGAGTGCTGGGTGGAAAACCAAGGTTGCACCGTCCACGGCTGCGACCACCGGCCACTCGACGAGCCTGATGTCACCATCACTCCCGAACAGGCAGCCGGACCAACCCACCCCACGCCAATGGGTACTCCTCCGGTGCTCACCGGCTCCACCCCGTTTAATCCACCAATACAACAGCACCAGTCCTTTGCCTCGCCCGACAGCCCCAACACTCACCCCGGCAACCATCTCATGCCGCTGTCCATCGTCTCCACCATCTGCTGTTGCTCCGCGTTTTATTTTGGTATCGCAGCAATCTACTACTCCAACCGCATCGAAATCTGCATGCGCATCGGCGACATGCATGGCGCACACGACGCTGCAAGGCAGGCCCGGCTCTGGTGTTGGATTACACTCGGCGTCGGACTACCATTGAACCTCGTCCTGCTCGCAATGTTCGCCCTCGACTAGGGCACCGACAAAAGACTTGGTTTTTCATCCTCGCATGGATATAAAACGCCCGACCCCTTGGCGTTTTCCTCGCCCGGCGTCGCATGGCATGAGTTCACCACGAGTCCGCCGCTTGATGCTTGATCATGAGAACCTGCGCAACCGGTTCTCCGGATGGACCCCCGTGCAGATCACCGAGGCCAACGGCATGCCCCCCGAACGCTACCAGTTCCGCTACAATTTAAAAGGCCTCTACGTTGCCCCGAACGGCCAAATCCTTGAGCGTCACGAACACCTGCTCGAAGTAAACCTCTCCCTTGGTTACCCACGTCGCGCCCCCCACTGCAAGATGCTTACCCCCATCTTCCACCCTAACTTTGACGAGACCAGCGTCTGTATTGGCGACTTCTGGGCCGCCAGCGAAGGCCTCGACGACCTCATCATTCGCATCGGCCGCATGATCTCCTATCAGGAATACAACACTAAGAGCCCACTAAACGGACTGGCCGCCAAGTGGGCTGCTGAACACTTGCAGATGCTACCCGTCGACACTACCGAAGTGGCTCCTCCACAGCCTGAAGCCAACGACACCGAAGACACCATTCAAGAATCCGCCGACAGTGCATGGGGTAATCAAACAATCATCATCAATGATGCGGGAGCCACGTCATCTGCTGTCGCCACCGCCCCACCAGCTACAAGCACACAACTCAAACTTTCCAGTGAATTAAAATTCAGCAGCATCGTGGTCACCTGCAACCACTGCGAGCAGTCGATGGAACTCAAGGCCAAACACCTTGGCCGCCAATTCAACTGCCCAAACTGCCGCGCCACCCACGAGGCCAACCAAGTCTAGGCCCTCATATTCGCGGGTTTGATCCCATGCCCCTCGCACCAGCGGGTGTAGGCGAATGGGGATATTTCTGATGGCTTAATTTCGCTGCGGCCACCCCAGAAGACGTTGGTGTAACTCACCTCGATGCCAACCTCAGCAAGATGCTCATCGATCGCCGCTTTATGCGCTAGGACCTTGTCTTTGTCTGTGCCATGAGCCACGCCCATAATGTTCACGTTACGAAACTCAGGCCCGCCTTCGCGCCAATAGCCGTGTGTCATGATGTAATGCCGGCCAACCTCACGCCCCGCTTCGATCTCACGACCCGTCGGCACTGCCCAATGGAATAGCGCGTTGTAGCGGGTGACTTGTTCGCCGGTGGAGAGTTTTTTGACGTGTTCCAAGAATGTTGAAAAGCGGCCAACCACACGGCGGTCGTTCAGATCTTCAGCCACGCGAAAAAACTCTTCCAACGAAACACCTGCTTCAACTGCCCGGGCCTCCCATAAGTCCGCCACCAATTCATCCGGCTCAAACTCACGCTTCACTGCCTCCATAATGCGCCACTCGTGATCAGTCAGGTCTACTACGGCCACATCCGTCACACTGCCCGGTTCATCGGAGCGCGCCCCGGGTTCCATGTCTCTGCGACGCACATGCCCCACGCCCAGCGCAAAAAGTTTTTTCGCTGGCATTACCCGGAATGCCACTGCCCCAACTTTCTCACGCAANACCTCACAATGCTTCTCCAGCGAATATCCCTGAGGNACTTTTAGTGTCGTCCACAGCTTGTATGTGGACCCTGGCGACGCGACATCGGTGCTGCGCGTCACGACATGGCCGGAGAAGGGATCCTTCTGGAACATGTAATCAAATGCTGCATCGAGCTTTTCCTGATCGACCTCCCATGCCACCAATGCCCCCTTGGCAAGATTAGTAGCCAGCAGTGTCTGTCTAACGCGCCGGATCACTCCAGCCTCCAGCATTGCGCGAACGCGTTCGAGCACAANGGCCTTTTCCAGCCCAGTACGTTCCGCCACTGTTCCAAACGGATCGCGTTGAAAGCCCTGCAACTGATCTTCGCTGATGGCGAGAATCTTCGCATTCACCTCGTCTGCAACTTCAACTGGCACGGCAGGAGAACTCATGGGGCGGTGTTGTCGCAGCAATAACGGATGATGGCCAATCGTTTTTTGTTCATCGCGAAACTATNGCCCGATGCCGCATTAACGCAAAAACTCCATCGCAGCTGCATCAGCAAAGCGAAGACCCTTGGCATTCAAGCGAAACCCATCCTCCTCCNGAACTGCGTTCCCTTGTGCCACCAATGCAGCCATTGACTCCCTCCACTTATCACGAAGATCAAAACCGGTGACACGCTGGAACTCATCAAAGGGCCAGCCCGCAGTCATCCGCAAACCGAAGGCCGCCGTTTCACCCGCGCGCGAAAGGGGCGGCAGTTCCTCGCGCGTGTCAAGGGGGCGCTCACCGCGCTCGAGTCGCTCGCAGTAGATTTGTGTGTTGGCAATGTTCTTGGTGCGCACGCCATCAACATAGGCGGTCGCACTGGGACCCAGTGAATGACAGTCACCACCGCGCCAATAGTTTACATTGTGGCGCGAGGCGCGATTGGGTATTTCAAAGTCTGCCGTGCCTTCGTGTCGCGCGAAGTTGGCCACCTCGTATTGATGCCAACCGCGGGCACTAGCGAAATCCACCAACTCATCATACATCGCGCACGCCAGAGCTTCATCTACATCGAACGCCCCGGCCTGCAATTGCTCGAAGAGCGGCGTGTCTTGTTCATAGATAACCTCGTAGGCCGAGAGGTGTTCCGGTTCCATCGCTGTTACCTCGCGCAAACTCGCGCGCCATTGCTCCATCGTCTGCGTGGGGATGGCAAACATCAGGTCGAGATTGAGGTTTTCAATGCCCGCCGCACGGAGAATGTCGACGGACTTAAAAACCTGTTCCCGCGTGTGGATGCGTCCAATACGTTCGAGCAGACCGGCATCGAGAGTTTGCACGCCCATTGAAATGCGGTCCACTCCCGCTCCGCGCAACAGGCGCGCCTTATCCGCCGAGACGGTCGCAGGATTGCATTCAACCGTCCACTCTTCCGCGCCTGTCAGGCCATGATTCTCCATAGCCATCAGCACGCGTTCCCATTGTCGGATATTTAATATAGAGGGCGTTCCTCCACCGAAGAAAACCGTCCGCGGCTGGCAGTCGGCCGCAATAAACTCCATCTCCCGGCAAAGCGCCTCAACGTAGCGATCCACCAAGCCATCTCCCGGAGCGTGCGAATAGAACGCGCAATAGCTGCACTTGCTCGCGCAGAACGGCACGTGGATGTAGAGGCTGCTGACTGGCACGGGGGAGTGTATCGCGTTATAGAGCATAATGGCAATTACATGCAAACGGCCCCCAACGACGCCATTTGACTCAACCCCCACTCCGCAACTACCCTCGACTCGATGTTCGAACTCGAGGCGCCATATGAACCCGCGGGCGATCAGCCGGAGGCCATCGCGCAGTTGACCAAAGGCGTGCTTGCGGGTGATCGCCACCAGACGTTGCTGGGCGTCACCGGCTCGGGCAAGACATTCACGGTGGCCAACGTCGTCTCGCAGATAAAAAAGCCCACGCTGGTCATCTCGCACAACAAGACATTGGCCGCGCAGTTGTTCGCGGAGCTAAAGGGTTTCTTTCCCAACAACGCGGTCGAATACTTTGTCAGCTACTACGACTACTATCAGCCAGAAGCTTACGTTCCCTCCACTGACACCTTTATAGAAAAGGATTCCTCGATTAATGATGAAATTGATCGACTGCGAATATCCGCGATCAGCAGCTTGATTAGCCGACGGGATGTTATCGTTGTCGCCAGCGTATCTTGCATTTATGGCTTGGGCTCGCCGGAGGATTTTGAAGAGCTGATGATTGAGCTGCGGCAAGGCGAGGAGCTGGGCAGAGATGTCTTTCTCAATCGTCTCGTCGAGATCCAGTACGAACGCAACGATGTAGATCTGACTCGCGGGCGCTTTCGGGTTAGGGGCGATATTGTCGACGTTATACCCGCTTATTTGGAGAAAGGTTTGCGAATAGAGTTCTGGGGAGACGAAGTGGAGCGTCTCGCAGAATTTGATCCGCTAACTGGTGATTCGATA
>PBPF01000112.1 GCA_002724615.1 Verrucomicrobiales bacterium
GGTGATGATGAGCTTGCCGCCGGTGGTCCAAGTGACGGCGGTGATTTTACTGGGCTTCTCAAGCTCGAGCTTGGGGGCCACGAACTTGCCATCGGCGATGGTCCAAATGTGAAAGGTGCCGTCGGCGGCGCCGGAGAGTAGTTGCTTGCTGTCGGGCGAGAAGGCGACATAGCTTACGGGCATTTTGTGGCCGGCGAGGGTCTTGATGGCGGCGCCAGTGTTGGGGTTGATGAGGCGGATGTTGTTAGCCTCGGCAACGGCGAGGGTTTGGCCGTCGGCAGCAAGCGCAATGATGGCGGCGTCGGTGTTGAGGGCGATGCTGCGCTGGGCTTTCATCGGTTGGCGGCGCCAGAGCTTTACCTCGCGATAGCCGCCGCTCGCGAGGAGGTCACCGGTCTGGTTAAAGGTGAGCGAATGGACGAAGTCGCGGTGGCTGACGCCGTTTTTGTACAGGGCGTCCTTGAGAAGCGCGGGGTCAGTGAGGCGGGTGATGAGTTTTTTACTGGGGACGTGGTAGAGGAAAATCTGGTTGGCGCGACCGGCGGCGGCGTATTGGCCGTCGGGCGTGACGGCGACGGAATAGATGGCCTTGAGCCCGTCGGGGAGCGGCGCCCATTCGACTGTGCGCGAAGCGGTGACGGTGCCCTTAGCGCCTTGGGCGATCCACAATTTCAGTAGGCCGAGCTGTTGCGGTGTGAGGTTTTTGGCGGACGCCTTGTTCTCCGGCGGTGGCATGGGGGGATCGTCCATGTGCGCCGAAAGCTGGAAAAGAATGCTGTCCTCGGGCTTGCCGGGCACAACAGCGTCCGCCTCAAGGATGGTCTGCGGCGTCTCAAGGATGAGATCGGCCTTGGCCTTGGTACGGTTGTGGCAGGCGAGGCAGTTGGCGCGGAGGAAGGGGAGGATTTCGCCCTGGAAATCGACCGGCTTGGCGCGCTTGATGTCGGCGACTGGCAACGGGCCCTTCTTGGCGGCGTCTGCGCTTGGAGCCAGCAATCCGGCGGAGAAGATGGCGAGGGTTAGTTTTGTCAGTTTCATTTTGCTCTGCCTCATTTAATATTTTTGATTTCGTTCGCCGCTATTTTTTCGCGGCTTTTTTCACCTCGATGACTTTCAGCTTCAGCGGCTGGGTCACCTTGATGGTTTGGTTTTGCAATTTCATCGTCGCCTCGACGTTGAGCGCGAGGTCGCCGACGGTCGCCTTGTCGTTGGCGGTGATGGTGAACTTGCCTGTCTTTTGGCCCTTGGCAATGGTGAGCTTGCCGATGGTCAGGCCGCTGGTGCCCTTGGGCAACGCGACGCCGACGATAACCGGATCGGCGAAGCCGTACTTGCGCTCGAGGTTCACGGTCAGCTCCACCTTCTCACCCTGCTTCAGCAGCGAGGCAGCGACAGGCTTGAGGTCGATGGGTGCGGCGGTGACCTTCACCTTGATCGGCTGGCTGTAAAACGTCGCGGTGATGTCCTTGGGCTTGGCGGCGTTTGTGAGGTTCTTCACGTTGTTGGCCGCAGCCGTCTTGGCGGCGTCGGCGGTTTTCTTTTTGGCGGCCGCTTCGTCGCTCTTTTTCTTGGCAGCAGCCTTTTGCTCGGGCGTCGCGTCCTTCTTCTTGTTGATGGCAGCCAGCTCGGCGGCAACGGCTTTCGCGGCTTTGTCAGCCTCGACAGCGGCGGCGTCGGCTTTCTTTTGGTCTTCCTTGGCGGCGTTGATCTTCTCCGCGGGTACGCGGCTGTATTTGCCCTTCACCTGGGTGCGCAGGTACAGGACGTGTTCGCCGACGGGGAGCTTGTAGGTGTTGAGGTTCAAGTCAAGGGTGGCGTCGTCCTTGTTCTTGGCGAAGGTGACGTCCTTAAATTTCGACAACGCACTATGACCGAGGCACTTGACCTTCTTGTCAACCGCCTTGAACCCAGCCTGTTGCTTGAGCGTGAAGGGAATCTTCAACTGGCCGAACACCGAATGCTCGTACACCTTGTTTTCCTTCGGCGTCATCAGCACGGGAATGGTTTCCTGATCGGTCACCTGCAACTGCAGCGTGTTGGTGAGGCGAGCGCGTACCTTGCTGCGCTTGGACTGGCTGTCGTAGGCGATACTAGACACGCCAGCATTACGTGCGGTGCGAGTGACGACCTTGTCGGCAATCTTCGAGTTGCCTGTGATGGTGATGTTGCCGGACCAGTTGGGCGCATCGATCTTGGCGGCCAGCATGATCAGCGCGCTGTTCTGTCCGGGAGCAATTGTGGCCTTACTGGCCGTGATGTGCGCCGGCAATCCGGTAACAGCGATCTCAATGGGCTCATTGAAGCCGTCACGCTTGAAGACCATCACCTTGATTGGCAGCGTCTGGCCGCGGCGCAGGAAACCGGTGGGCATGGGCACGGGCTGGTTTTGCAGTGGCAACTCGCCCTCTGGCATGGCCACNAGCCGGAAGTCGGGCACNTCCTTGTGGATGGACAGGCGGTACAGGCTGTCGGCGCTGCCGCGGTTGTACAGGTCATATAACAGGATGCGNTAGGTGCCNTCGTCCGGCGCNGCGAANCGGAAGGAGGGATCNACNGANGNGGTGTNNAANGTGGAGCCGCCGATGTTCACNGGGNTNTCCTGCACCTCCTTGACGGTGCTGACNTGNTCCTCGCCCNTGTCNTTNTTNGTCACGCGCTGNATGCGGAAGAANGGATTGGTCGGNGCGCCGAGNCGNTCGCTGACGACCTCCACCATGTAGGTGTCGCCNTTCTTNGCGTCAAACGTCACCCAGTCGCGNTCNCGNCGCGGNTAAAACTGGCCGACGAATTCGCTCGGCACGGTGATCTTCTGGGCTTTCTCCGGCAGATTGTTGTCGGTGGCAGCCTCGGCGAGAACTGCACTATCGGCGAAATGGATGCGAACCGGGTTCGATGCGCCCGCCGGGCTGGGCAGGCGATAGTCCGTGCCGTCAAACCCCGCCGCCACCGGACCCACNGGCGTNCTGCTGGNNATNTNCAAGCNTGGCCGCNGCATCGCCGGGCANCGNGATGGTCACGTCCTTTNTCTGCANNGGCTTGCCNCCCAGNTCCATGCCGGCGNCCTGTCCGCCGGGCAGGTTGCGNCCGTAAACGGTGTACTTGGCGCTGCTGCCNGGCTTGCCGACGGGCGGCACGATGAAGTCAATGTACGGCCGCTGCGAGACGNTGAGGCGGTANACATGTTCCGCTCCGCCGCCGTAGGTGAAATCGTGCACCGCGGGATAGTAGTCGCCATCCGCCGGCGCGGTGAAGTCGAGCGGCTTGCCGAACCGGTTGCGCTCCAGCTCCAGTTCATTGTCGCCTTTAAGCACAAGCACCGGCGCCATCTTCGAGTCGATGTCCGTCGCCTGGCATTCAACGAGAATGCGCTGGCCCTTCTTGAGGCTGACTTTGAAATAGCTGTAGTTGCGTGAGGCCGCCTGTCCGTTGACCGTGGTGCCAAGCTTGATCTCCATCGCCTTGTCGGGCGAGGCACCGGCNGTGGACTTGNTTTCGGGCAGNTCACCCACCGCAAATGCGCGCACGTTCGAAAGGCCAAACTGGCCGCCGCCCACCTGCACGTCGTAGATGCCGACGGGCACGTTTTTGGCGATGGTCACCGTGTACTGATTGGCAACCACCTTGCCGTTGGCGTCCTTCTTTTGCGCAACCGCGATGCCCTTGTGCGAAAAGAACAGCGCGTTCGAGCCGTCGAGATCGCCGCCGGTGATGGTGACGTCCACGCTGGTGCCCTGCTGGCCGCCGGCGGGGAAGATGCTGTTCATGCGCGCCTTGGGCAGTTGCTGCGCCGAGGTGTCAAGAGCGGCCACGAAAGCCACAAGGGTGCCAAGGAGGAGTGCCTTTTTCATGTCTGTGCCTTTATATAATAGGGGTGTTAAAAAAGTTCTTCAATCGGTTCGCCGTAGGGCAGCACGGGATGCGGGCGGCCGGCGTAATCAGTGTAGTTGATTTTTGTGTCAATGCCGAGGTGGCGGTACATGGTGGCGAGGACGTCCTGCGGATGCAGGGGGCGTTCCTTGGGCAGGGCACCCTTGCTGTCGGAGGAGCCAACCACGGCGCCGCCCTGAATGCCGCCGCCGCACAGCGCCGCGCTGAATACGCCGGGGTAATGGTCGCGCCCGCCGGTCTTGTTGACTTTTGGCGTGCGACCAAATTCTCCCCACGCAACAACCATCACACGATCCATCAAGCCGCGCTCTTCAAGGTCGGTGAGTAGTGCGGTATACGCCTGATCCCAGCGCGGCAGGAACCCATCGCGCATGGTTTCGTAACCCTTCACGTGCGTGTCCCACCAGCGGAGATCGACGGTGACCAGCCGCACGCCAGCTTCCACAAGGCGCCGGGCGAGCAGGATGCGCTGGCTCCATGCCGGCACACCACACCGGTCGGGCGTGGGCGCGTTGTAACGCTCCATGAAGCCGTATCGCTCGCGGAGCTTCATTGGCTCGGCGTCCAGATTGAAAGCGTCGCGTGCCCTGGGGCTGGTGACGATGTCCAAGGCTTGTTGTTGGAACTTGTCGATGGCCTCGGCATTGCCGCTGTTGTCGATGTCGCGACGAATCTTGTCAAAACTTCCGAGCAGGTTACGGCGGGTATCCAGTCGGTTAAAGTTTAGGCCGTCGGTCAACTCGAAGTTGGGCACCTCAAATTTGCCGCCGTTCTTCGGCCACGTGGCTTCGTTGGCGGGATCTGCCTGAGTATAAAATGGAGAATATTTTTTGCCCAGATACGCGCTCTCTACGCCGGGCAGGTGGCGGGGAATCATCACGTAGGGCGGCAGCTCGGGATTCAGGTGGCCGAGCTGCTTGGCAACGATGGATCCGCAACTGGGGTAGATGTTCTCATTCGGGTTGCGGCCGGGCGGGTAGCCGGTGAAAAGAATCTGGTCACCTGCGGAGTGGCCGGCATTCGTGTGATGCAAGCTGCGAAGGATGGCGAACTTGTCGGTCATCTTCGCGCACTGGGGGAGCAGGTCGCAAATCTGCGTGCCGGGCACCTTGGTGGACATAGCGCCGAACGAGCCGCGGTATTCCTGCGGTGCATCGGGCTTGGGATCCCAAGTCTCGTGTTGGCTGGCGCCGCCGCGTTTCCACAGGATGATAACGCACTTGTCGTTGGAAACCCTGTCGCGATTCTTAACCGCCGCCTCCGCGCGCATGAGATTGGCGAGCGACAGTCCGCCGAGGCCCAGTGCGCCGGCTTTCACAAACCCGCGCCGATCCATGTCGAGGTTGCGTCGAAACTCCGCGCAACCGATGCGGTTTGCTCGTTCGCCTTGGCTCATCGAGCCTCCGGTTAGTGGTTGAAGAGGAACTCTTTAGTGTTGAAGAGTGCCCAGATGATGTCCTCGTAGGAACCCTTGCGGTCGGCGGATTTCTCGTTGCCGTCCTTGTCCTTGATGACGCGCTCGAGGTGCGCCCGTGCCAACACCACCTCACTGCCGCTGGGCTCGCGAGAGAAAGCCGACAGAAACAGGCTTCGAATTCGCTCTTCCTCCGCGCCGGCAGCATCGGCTTGCGCCTTGGCCAGCGCTTCCTTTGCTGTTTCAGCCTTGGCCTGTGCGGGTTTCTGCTTCTTCTCGATAAGCTCGGCCAGCTTCTTCTTTAGATCATCAGTATTCGCGGCGGCTTTGGCCTTGTCGACCTCGGC
>PBPF01000113.1 GCA_002724615.1 Verrucomicrobiales bacterium
GCCGCGAAGGGTCCAACGTACGTCGTTCATCCAGCGCGGATGCCAGTAGCCTCCGGTGAAGGTGGCGAGGCCGCCGCCGCTAAGGTCCAGCAACGCGCTGCCACCGTCTTCCACTTCCGACTCAATGCCGCCAAAGACACCCACGCGCGCGGTCACGCCGGTAATCGCCTCGCCGCACATGTACAGCAGCAAATCAATATGATGGCATGCAAGCCAGTTAAAGAACCCACCGCCGCTTTGTTCTGCATCGAACAGATAATGGTCGGGGTTGCGGCGTGAAACGTTGCTGGTGGCGTAGGTCATCTCCACGCTGATGAGCTTGCCAAAGCGACCTTCGCGGCACATATCGCGCAGGCGATTGGTTAGCTCGTCATAGCGCCACATGAAACCGTTTTGNAAGGCGACCTTNGCCCCGCGCACTGCCTGAGCCATGCGGCGGGCATCGGCGGCNTTGGCGGCNCCNGGTTTTTCCAANAGNATATGTTTGCCGGCATTGGCNAGGGCGANGACNGCGTCGGGCCCAGTGTTGTTNGGCAGNCANACNAGNGCGCCATCNAAAAGGTCACNNCCTTCGCTTAGCAGCGTCTCGACGGTTTCAAAACGCGGCAGCTTGGCAAGANGTTCCTCAAGGCTGGCCAGCGCGCCATCGAAGGCGGGCATGAGCGCGGTAATCTCCAGCTCATCCTCCACCAATGCCAGCGACTCGCGCCAGCCCATCCCGTGCGGATGGTCGATGCCGAGGACGGCGATACGTAGCTTGTCNGCCATGCGGGGAGGCTACGGCGTGGGCGGCGGTGTGTCAGGTTCTTTGTCGCGCGTGGCCCACGTGTAGCCGGACGGCGCGGGGCGTTCATTGAGCACAGTGCTCAACAGCGCGGCGANAGTGAGGGTGACGAGCAATGAGCCGGGCATGACCCACGTGAAGCTGATGGGCGGGCTCATCCCGAAGAGTTTGTCGCTGTACGCAATGCTAATGGCCGTGGCGAGGCCACAGCCACCAGCGGCTAAAAGGGCGCGTTCGCCTGCGCGCGGAAGGAACATGCCCACGAGGAACAGGCCGCCAAGCACGCCGGTGAGACAGTTGAACGTGCGCGGAAGCATCTCGATGATTCCGCGATCGCCAGCAAGGCGATCCATGGCAAAGGCGGCAACGATTATNAACAGGCCGGCGGCGACGGTGATTTTGCGAGCGAAGGCGATGTCCTCCACGTCGGAAGTGNCGCGTTTGCGCCGTCGCTCGGCGGTGAGGACGGTGGCGATGGAATTCACGCCCGAGTCGATACTGGACATCGCTGCGGCGAGGATGGCGGCAAGTANTGCGCCCGCGAGTCCGCCGGACAGGTGGTCNACCACGAAGCTTGGGTAGGCGAGGTCGAAGGTTTTCTTTTGCGCGGGATCAACCAGCGCGGGCAGTTGGCCTGCCATGGCTTCGCGGTAGTAATACAGCACGGCCACACCGGCGACCATNAGCAGNAGGTTGATGCNCACGCCGAGCAGTGAGCCNACCACAAAACTCCGGCGTGCCTCGCCCATGCCGCGTGTGCTGAAGTAGCGCTGCACAGTCATTTGGTTGGCGGTGTGNGTGCAGACATGCCATACGCACATGTGGACGGCGACGGTCACCATCGTCACGCGCGTGGTGGGGTCGAGGCTGAAGACAGCCATCGGCTGATGGCCGTCTTGTTCCGCCAGCCACGACTGGGCTGCGCTGAACCAGTCGCCGGGGCCGCTGCCGGTTTTGAGTCCAATATAAAACAATACGAACAACGCCCCGCCCATCAGCAACACCACCTGCACCACGTCGGTCCAGATGACNGCGCGTAGGCCGCCGAGGTAGGTGTAAACCGTGGCCACCAACCCCACGGCCACCACCACCTGCCACAGCGGCACGCCCGCCACCGGTTCCAGCATACGCGAGGACACCAACACCACCACGCCCATCCAGCTGACGGCCAGAACCAGAAACATTCCCGCGCCCAGTGTCCGCGCGCGTGGGCCGAAGCGGTGCTCGAGGTATTCGTAAACCGAGGTAAAACGAAAGCGCATCATGAAGGGGATGCACACCAGCCATACCACCGCCATCTCCACCGGGATGGCCAGCATCTTGCCGATGAAATGCGTGGGCCCGGAGCGCCACACTTCACCCGGTTCGGAGAGGTATGTGACCGAAGAGAGAATCGACGCGATTACGCTCACGCCNACCGCCAGCCAAGGCATCGNGCGGCCTGCCAGAAAATATTCCTCGCCCGTTTTTTGTCGACGCGACAGCCACGCGCCNAGGGCAATCATCCCGGCGAGGTAAATCCCCAGNACAAGGTAATCGGCTGATTGCAATGACGCGTTGGCGGTCAGCACAAGGGCAGGGTAGGCACGCGGAAATCCGGTGACAACCGAGATTTCATGGCCAGACGTTGCCGGCTAGTTATCGGCAATGAATTGAGCCGTGAGGCGTCGGNTTTTCTGCTGAAATTAAGGTGCTACAGACACGCCGTTGGGGCCGAGCATTCGGTCATCGCCGGAGGGCACGGCGAGAGTCACCTTGCCGTCGAGGCCTACCTTGTACACGCAGCCGGTTTTGGGCGACACAGCCTTGTCACTCCCAATGGGCCAGAGCTTGCGCTCGCCGTCAGGATCAAACATCCAGCCTGGTGCACTCATATCAGTAACGTACACGCTGGCGCCGTCCTTGCTGGCGGCGACNTCGTTAAGAAACTCAATTTTCGNTGGGAAGTNCGCNGCTTCAGCAAGCTTTGTGGCNTTCCCATTGGAATCGACTTTCCACATGGTGGTCTCGTCGGCTGTCACCAGATATCCGCCNACAAAGGCAATGCCCTTGGGCGAGTTCATGCCACGGCAGAATTCCTTCACTTCGTCGCCGTCGATGACATTAATGCCGCCGTCGCCAGCTTCGTCGCCGTTGATCATGGTGACATACAATTTGCCGCCGAATCCGCGGCAAATGCTCTCGGGTTTGGTGGGTGCGTCGAGGGTCTTCGTTGCTGCTGCGGTGCCATCGGTGTTCAGCTTGAGGAAATGTATTTTGCTCTCCAGCATGTCCGGCACGACGAGCTGCTGGTTTTCGCGGTCGAGATAAAAGTCCGCCGCTGTCGTNAAATCATCCTTGAGAACTTTTTGCTCCTTTGTTTCCAGATTGTACGACCACACCTTGCCGAGCGGCCAGCTGGACAC
The DNA here is from genome assembly GCA_002724615.1 of Verrucomicrobiales bacterium. Lineage (GTDB taxonomy): Bacteria > Verrucomicrobiota > Verrucomicrobiia > Limisphaerales > UBA1100 > UBA6614. Next base: position 3,190 of record PBPF01000113.1, read on the forward strand.
GTAAATCATGTCGCCATCCTGCTCGATCGCGTCAGCTCCACGGAAGCCGTTGGCGATTACGGCCATTTTGCCATCCTTATAGCTGACAAGATTACCGGTGAAAAAGTCGCCCATCAGCAGGGTTTCCTTGTTAGACTGACAACCCGCGCCAACCATAAGGCCCGCGCCTAAAACCAAAGCGGAAGTGATATTATTTTTCATTGGTGCTCGCGAAGAATATCTTCGGCCTCGTGGCGGTCAACCCCAATCCGCCTTGCCACGGGCGGGGGATTGAAGGACTCTGGGCTGACCATGAAACGCATTTTTTTTACCCTGTTGTGCCTGCTGCTGGTGTTGCCCGCAGAGGCTGCGGATCAGCCCAAGCGCGTATTGCGCATCATTGCCTTTGGGGCGCATCCGGATGACGCGGAGTTTCAGTTGGGTGGCTGTGCCATCAAGTGGGCGCAGCTGGGACACAAGGTGAAGCTGGTTTCCGTGACCAACGGCGATATCGGTCACTGGAAGATGGCTGGTGGCCCTTTGGCCAAGCGGCGCACGGCGGAGAGCAAGGAAGCCTGTCGGCGCATGGGGGTGGAGTCGCTGGTCCTGGACATTCACGATGGCGAAATCATGCCCACGCTGGCCAACCGGAAAATCATCGCGCGGCTCATCCGCGAATGGCAGGCGGACCTCGTCTTCACCCATCGCCCGCACGATTATCATCCGGACCACCGAAACGCCGGGCTGCTCATCCGCGACGCCGCTTTCATGGTTGGCGTGCCTTTTTACGTGCCCGACACGCCGCCGGTGAAGCGCAATCCGGTCTTCATGTATTTCCCGGACCGCTTCACGCGCCCGTATCCTTTTCAGGCGGATGTCGCCGTTTCCATTGACGATGTGTTTGAGAAGAAAGTTCACGCGTTGGACGCCCTCGAGTCGCAGGTTTATGAAGGCGGCGCCAACGGCTCGGCGCAAACCCTCATCATTCGCAAAGCGCACGACAAAGTCGCCCGCAAGGAAATCTTAAAAGCCAGGTGGTTCGGCCGCAACGGGCGCATCGCCGACCGCTTCCGCGACACGCTCGTGAAGTTCTACGGCCAAGAGAAGGGTAAGGCCGTGAAGACTGCCGAGGCTTTTGAAATCTGCGAATATGGCCGTCGCCCTTCAGCGGCTGAATTGAAGGAGCTATTTCCATTTTTTGACCGATGAAAAACTTAGTTTTGTATCTTTCATTCGTGTTGCCTTTGGCCTGTTTCGGTCAATTGGTGAAACTGGAAGGCGCGAAGGCTGTCCAGTACAAACAGGTGGGCGAGACGAAGCTTTTTCTGCACGTGTTTAATCCCAATGGGCACAGGGATTCGGATCAGCGACCGGCGATTGTGTTTTTCTTTGGGGGAGGTTGGAATGGCGGGACGCCAAAACAGTTTGACCCGCATTGCCGCTATCTTGCTTCCCGAGGCATGGTGGCTATCACGGCGGAATACCGCGTGAAAAGCCGCAACAAGACGACTCCTTTTGAGTGTGTGAAAGACGGCAAGTCAGCTATTCGCTGGGTGCGGGAAAATGCGGGCAAGCTTGGAGTGGATTCCCGGCGCATTGCTGCCGGCGGTGGCTCGGCGGGTGGGCATGTAGCCGCGGCCACGGGCAATTGTCTTGGATTGGAAGAGAGGGGTGAGAATTTAAAGATCAGCAGCAAGCCCGATGCACTGGTGCTCTTCAATCCGGTTTATGATAACAGCGCCAAGGGGTTTGGGCATAATCGCGTGAAGCCGCGTTGGAAGGAGATTTCCCCGATGCATAATATTGCCAAGGGATCTCCCCCGACCGTTGTTTTTCTCGGCACCAAGGATAAACTTATTCCGGTGAGCACCGCCAAGGAGTACGAAAAGCGACTGGTGGCTGTTGGCAGTCGCAGTGTGTTGCATCTCTACGAGGGAGCGGCCCACGGTTTCTTTAATCATGGCCGCAAGGGAAATGCTTATTCCGATACCGTTGGTAAGATGGACGACTTTCTGCATTCGCTTGGATGGTTAAAGGGTGAGCCGACAATCGGGAAGGAATCGAAATGAAGAAGGTTGTTTTTTTCGCTTTATGTCTGGCACTGGCGCCTTGGGTCGGTGCGCAACAACGATCGCCGGAGGCATTGTTCAGACAATGGGACAAAAACAAGGACGGAAAACTTCTGCCCGCTGAGTTGCCCCAAAATGCACGTCGAAATTTTTCCCGGGTGGACACCAACAAGGATGGCACCATTTCGCTCGAAGAGCATGTGCGTTTCTTGAAGCGCCCACGCATGGCTCAACCCCGACAGCCTCAGGGAGTGAAGGTTTTACGCGATATTTCCTATGCCGGCACGGACAACCCGAGGCAAATGCTTGATCTGGTTTTGCCGAACAAGCGTGTGGGCAAACAGCCACTGCCAATCATTGCTTTCATTCATGGTGGTGGCTGGCGAAATGGCAACAAGAGTAGCGGCATTAACCGGGTTGCGGGTCTGGTTCAAACTGGACGCTATGTGGGGGTGAGTATTGGCTACCGCCTTACTGGCGAGGCGATTTGGCCGGCGCAGATTCATGACTGCAAGGCGGCCATTCGCTGGCTGCGCGGCAATGCGAAAAAACATGGAATGGATCCAGACAAAATTGCCGTGTGGGGAACCTCTGCCGGGGGGCATTTGGTTTCCATGCTCGGATCGACTGGTGGTGTAATGGAGTTGGAAGGCAAGCTGGGCAAGCATCTCGGCCAATCCAGTCGCGTGACAGCCGTTGTGAACTATTACGGCCCCAGCGCACTGCTGCAAATGGATGATCATCCGGGTAAGATGAAACACAATGCTCCCAATTCACCCGAAAGCCTGCTGGTTGGCGCGCCGATCCAGAAGGCAAAGGCGAAAACAAGACGGGCTTCGCCGTTGACGCATGTTTCGGCGGATGATGCGCCGCATCTGCATGTGCATGGAACCAAGGATCCGTTGGTTCCCTTTCATCAATCGCAGATTTACCATGGAGCCCTCAAGAAGGCCGACGTGGAATCCACGCTCATCACCGTCAAGGACGGTGGCCATAACGCGCCGCGCAACGTGGGCGAAAATCAGGTACGATTGTTTTTGAGGCGGCACTTGTATGGCACAGGCGAAAAACTGACGGACGAGACCGTCTCATCAAACCGATAATTCCAGCGGTTTCCTTCTCTGCCTGTCTATAACCTGCGATGGATTGAGTCGTTGAGGTTCACTACCGTTGACGCGTGTTCAGGGGGCCCAGTCGATTACGATTTATACTAACCGGAGGTGTATTACTCTTCGGGGCTTTGGCCTTTGCCATGTGGAAACAACCGCCGCGGGCGGATCGTTCCGAGGCGGCGGCAAAACGCGTTCGCCCTTCGCTGGAGCCTGCCTTGCGGGCGAAAGGCCTGCGCTGGGGCGCGCCGGTGTTCATTCGAATCTTCAAGGAGGAAAAGGAACTCGAGCTGTGGGTTGATGACGGGAAAGTTTTCAAACACTTCAAGACTTGGCCCATCTGCAAATACTCCGGCAAGCTCGGCCCAAAGCTCAAGGAGGGCGATCAGCAAGCGCCGGAGGGATTTTATTTCGTGCCACGATCACGAATGAACCCGCGCAGCCGGTTTCATCTTTCCTTTAATCTCGGCTACCCCAACACCTACGACCGTGCCCACAAACGTACCGGCAGCGCGCTGATGGTGCATGGCAACTGCGTCAGCATCGGCTGCTATGCGATGACCAATGCGCGCATTGAAGAAATATATTCGCTGTGCGATGCAGCCCAGATCAATGGCCAGCGCTTCTTCAGAGTACACTGCTTCCCCTTTCGCATGACCGAAGCCAACATGAAACGCCACGCCCAATCCAAATGGATCGAAGAATGGTACAACCTCAAGCAGGGCTATGATTGGTTCGAGAAATCGAAACGCCCGCCTAACGTGACGGTGAGCACGAGGCGTTACTTGTTCGGTAAGACCCAGTGATCATCGCGCTCGCTGGGCAGCTATCCAGCCCATGCCCGCGCCCGAGATCAGTCCGATGGCATGGGCGGTATTTGCAATGTTGCCGAGCATGCCGGTGAAGCACAGCACAAACCAAGCCATCAGGATGATGATGGTGCCTTGGTCGAGCTGAATGCCGAAGCCGGGATCATTTTTGCCACGAAGCCACAGGTAGCCGAACAGCGCGTAGTTTACACCGGACAT
>PBPF01000114.1 GCA_002724615.1 Verrucomicrobiales bacterium
CCGGCTGAGTCCGGTTTGCCTCTAGCGTCAAGGCCACGAGCTTCTCCAGCCGCTGTTGGGTGGCATCACCGTCATTCCCCAAACTGTTAAAAATTACCTGCTGCGGAATGCTCGGCTGCACCAGGGCAATGCGAATCGTGCCCCGGCTGACGAGTTGCTTTTCGCGAGACTCCGTATACAGCCATGCTGAAATTATCGCGGCGACCAAAAGACCCAATGCCGGCCCAAAGTCCTTGGCGATTCGAATGTATCGTGACCCACCCTTCAAATGGATGCTACCCGTCGTGGCCACGAGCAACCCTATCGAACACCAGGCAACCACGAATGAAACTCCCAGTACGCCGCCGATCGATGCAAACAACGCCAGTGGGGTGATGTCCAATTGTGAGTTAGCCAGGTAATTCCATGGGAACCCCGTGAACAGCCATCCTCGCAGGCACTCGAGTGCCACCCAAGCCAGCGCGCATTGCAATGGCCACAGCACACGGTCGCGCCAGTCCATCCGCCGAAGACGTAGCCAGGCCTCCGTTAGGCCAGCGATGTCTGTAGCCGGAAATAATTTCCAGCAAATCCAAACCCATAATGCCGGATAAAGAGCGCAATAGGTGCAAAGCGCCAGCCAGCCGCAGATCGCACCCGGCGGATAAGGGATGTGCAGCACCCAATACAGCGACGAAAAGTAATGCACCAACCCCGCCACATAGCCCAAAGCGAAGACCCGTCGAGTGCGCGGTGCGTGACAGAGAGCCAACATTAACGCCGGGGTCAACCACCCGGCCAGTGCAAGCGACGCGTGCGGGAATGCCAGTGTCCATACCGCGCCTGCCAAGGCCGCGCCGGCCCACGGCTTTAACCTGCGCTTGAAATCCTCGCCCTCCAACCCCCGCAGCTTGCCGCATGACGACCGAAACGCAAGCCGGGTCTGTTCACCAAGTTTTGCTTGCGGTGTCTGTGCTCGTGTTTAAGTTCGTGGCGCCCATGCAAACTGTCCCCTTAGGCAACAGCACTCTCAAGGCCACCCGGCTGGCCTACGGTTGTTGGCGAGTGGCAGGCACTTGGGAACGCGAACGCGTTACGCCGCAAGCACGGGCCAGTGGTGTTCAAGCCATCATTACCGCACACGAGGCTGGCTATAAATTCTTCGATCTTGCCGACATTTATTGCGACGGAGTGTCAGAGGAAATCTTCGGTCAAGCCCGGCGCAAGGTGCGCGCCCTGCAACGAAGTGCCGTGATTGCCACCAAGTGTGGCATCCGCCCACCCAACAGTCCTGAAGGCGCTCCGTATCGTTACGACTTTTCCGCAAACCACATCATGAAGTCCTGCGACGCTTCGTTAAAGCGGCTCGGCGCTGAGCGAATTGACATTTACCAGTTACACCGTCCCGACTATTTAATGGATCCCGACGAGGTCGCCAAGGCATTCACCAAGCTCAAGAAAGCGGGCAAAGTAAAGCACTTTGGTGTCAGCAACTTTTCACCCTCACAGGTCGTACTACTGCAGTCCGCCCTGAAGCAAAAATTATTAGTCAACCAAGTCGAGATTAGTCTGTCACAGCTTGGCCCGCTAGAGGATGGAACCCTCGACCAGTGTCTAGCCGAAAAAATCACCCCCATGGCCTGGAGCCCGCTGGGTGGTGGACACCTTGGTGATGGCGCACGACAGGTTTTGCCCAGTCAAGAGGGTTACCGGGCCGGAAAAATCCGCCGCGCCCTCGATAAGCTTGCCCGCGAACATGGAGTTTCCCGCGGGGCCATCGCCCTTGCGTGGCTACTGCGGCATCCGGCGCGGATCATCCCCATCGTAGGCACCACCAAGCCAGCCCGCATCCAAGAACTCGCACAGGCGGACAATATCGAGCTAACGCGCGAGCAGTGGTACGCCTTGTTCACCGCCGCCCGCAAAACTGACCTGCCGTGACCCCTGCAGAACTCGGCTTCCGCATGCCCGCCGAATGGGAGCCGCACGCCGCCACTTGGCTCACTTGGCCGCGCCGCGAGGGCATCAGCTTNCCCGGCATCTTTGATAAAATCCCGCCCGTCATTGCCGCNATGGTTCACGCAATCAGCACACATGAACCTGTGCACATCAACGTTTGGGACGAAGCTATGGAAAACGAGGCTAAAGAGGCATTGAACGCCCACGACGCCTTGAATACGCAAATTCACTTTCATCATTTCCCCGCATACGAACCATGGGTTCGTGATCACGGACCGGTCTTTGTCGTTGGCCAAAACGAACGCGCCGTCGTCGACTGGGAATACAACGCATGGGGCAGCAAGTATCCGCCTTTCGAACTGGATAACTCCATCCCGGAACAAGTCGCAAAGCATCGTGGTTTACGGCGATTCAAGCCCAAAATGATTCTTGAGGGCGGCTCCATTGAAGTCAACGGGCACGGCACCTTGCTCACTACCGAGAGNTGCCTGCTAAACCCAAACCGTAACCCCGAATTGAACCGGGAGCAGATCGAGCAACGACTACGGGACTTTCTTGGTGTTCAAAATATCCTCTGGCTCGCAGGCGGAATTTCAGGCGATGATACAGACGGCCACATCGACGATCTCACCCGTTTCGTTAATCCCACCACTGTCGTAACCGTTGTTGAAAATAATCNAAACGATGCCAACAATGCCATTCTCCTCGAAAACCTTACCCGCCTACGTTCGATGTACACGGAGGATGGCCAACCACTGGAGATTATCGAGTTGCCAATGCCAGCGCCCGTGATTCGCGAAAACGAACGCCTGCCGGCCAGCTACGCGAATTTCTACATCACCAATGGCTCCGTACTCGTGCCAATTTTTGATGATCCAAACGACGCGGAAGCCACCGAAATACTTGCATCTCTTTTCCCAAGTCGGGAAACCGTAGGCATCAACTCCTGTGACCTTGCGTGGGGATTAGGCTCATTCCACTGCCTCACACAACAGGAACCCGCACCACCAACCAAAACGCGGGAAGCACATTGACCACGACCGACTCCCGTGGTATAAGCGCAATCGATATGCGGAACGTCACCCGTCGAGTAAACCTTGGAAACGTGGCTGTACTGGTACTGGCCAGTACGGCCGGGGTTACTTGTCGAGGATGAAACTGAATTTCGACAAGAACCCACGGCTGGCTGGTCGTGGGTTTTTTATTGTCCACGCCACCGCCAAAAACCACTGAACGAATGAGCAAAACCACAACGAATAAAAAACCCGCTGCAAAGGCTCGCAAGTCAAAGCTGGGCCGATCGATGCTGGGTAGCGAGATTCTCGTGGAGGCCCTGGAACGTGAGGGCGTTGACACGATTTTTGCGTACCCCGGCGGGGCCAGCATGGAACTGCACCAAGCACTGACNCGTTCAAAACAGATTCGCACCATCCTGCCCCGGCACGAACAGGGCGGCTCATTCGCAGCTGAAGGTTATGCGCGCGCCTCAGGCAGGGCTGGTGTTTGCATGGGAACCAGCGGGCCGGGTGCCACAAATCTCGTCACTGGAATTGCCGATGCGTGGATGGACAGCGTGCCCCTGGTGGCTCTTACCGGCCAAGTGCCGCAAGCAATGATTGGAAAGGGCGCGTTTCAGGAGACCGACATTTACGGGATGACTTTGTCTGTGGTTAAGCACAGTTACTTGGTGACTGATGTGGCGGAGGTGCCACGTGTCATCAAGGAAGCATTTCATATCGCGCAATCAGGACGACCCGGGCCGGTGCTCGTGGATTTCCCCAAGAACCTTCAGCAAACCAAAGCACACCCCGTTTGGCCGGAGACCATCGACCTGCCTGGATTCCACAAGGTGCCCAAAGCGGACGATGTGGTACTGAACGAGATTATTGGGCTTATCGAGAAATCAGAACGACCAGTCTTGTATTGCGGCGGCGGCGTGATTACCGCCGAGGCTAGCGCGGAACTTCGGGCATTCGTCAAGGCTACCGGCATCCCTGTCACCACAACCATCATGGGGGTGGGTTCTTTCCCGGAGACCGATCCCCTTTCACTGCGCTGGCTGGGCATGCACGGCGCCGCATACGCTAACTGGGCGGTCAGTGGAGAATACAAAAAGGACGCAAAGGGTCGCAGTCGACTAACGGCCGAGGGTGCAGACCTGCTGCTGGCGTTCGGTGTGCGATTCGATTACCGTGTGACGGGCAAGGTGGAAAAGTTTTGCGAACGCGGCACCATCGTTCACGTGGACATCGACCGCTCAGAACACAACAAGAATCGCCATGTGCAATTGCCCGTCCACAGCGACGTAAAGTATGCGCTGGGCAAACTGGCAGCGATGGTCAAGAGGCGGCCCATCCGGAAAAAATTCACCGCGTGGCACAAGCAGGTTGCAGCTTGGAAAAAGAAGGCGCCCTTCCGCTACAACGTAGATGATAACTCGCTTGAGGTGGAACACCTGCGCGACGATCTATCCAAGCGTGAAGAGATCATCATGCCGCAACATGTGCTCCAAGAGCTTTATGACCTAACCGACGGTGACGCAATCCTAACCACTGGTGTAGGCCAGCACCAAATGTGGAGCGGCCAGTATTACCAATGGACCGAGCCACGTACACTACTGACCAGTGCTGGGCTGGGTGCGATGGGCTTCGGCTATCCTGCGGCTCTTGGCGCCAAGGTCGCTCGGCCAGACAAACAGGTTATCGACATCGATGGTGACGGCTCTTTTCTCATGAATGTGCAGGAACTGGCCACCGCCCACACTGAGAATATCGCCGCCAAAGCCATTATTTTAAACAACCAACACCTTGGAATGGTGGTGCAGTGGGAGGATCGTTTTTACGCCGGCAACCGTGGCCACACTTATCTTGGCGACCCAGATAATCGCCGCCAAATCTACCCCAACTACAAGGAAATCTGCGACGGCTTCAACGTGAAGTGTGAGCTTGTAATCCGAAAGAAGGACCTCCGTGGCGCCATCCAACGCATGCTCGACACCGATGAACCTTATGTTCTTGATGTCATTGTGCCCTACACCGAGCACGTTCTGCCGTTTATCCCTGCGGGACATACAGTGGCAGACATGATCTGGTGAAACACTTGCACTTGCGAACCTCAGCATTCGCATTAGGATTAAAGACATGAAACGTGGTTTAGCAACCTTGATGGCCACTTTTGGCCTGCCACTCGCGGCGGCAGCGGGATCGTTTGAGTTTCATAAGATGAAACCGGGCGTTTTACCCAAGGAATACATCAGCGGCAATCATGGCAGTGGTGGGCCAAGCACATGGAAAATCACCGAGATTGAACTGCCTGGCGAACTGGATCCCAAAACCACTTACAAGCGCCGCATCCTCGCACATACGGGCAAAAACAATGATGATCAACATTATCCTGTCCTGCTTTACGGTGCCAAGGAGTTCAGCGATATGCAATTGAACGCGCGCGTTCGCATTACGGGTGGCAAGGGAACTCAGGCGGTGGGGATTTGCTTCGGCGCGGCAGACGACAAGAATTTTTTCCTACTGGCGCTGAAGCCGAGCACGCGCCGAGTCTATGCCACCGATGTACAGAATGGCGCTATTAGCTCAGGTCATGTTTCTGAATTACCTGTCACAAAGGATGGCTGGTACGAGCTAGTCATAACATGCCGTGACCGGCGAGTCTCATTTCTCATCAACGGCCAGTCATACCCTTCTTTTGATAC
>PBPF01000115.1 GCA_002724615.1 Verrucomicrobiales bacterium
CAAGGCCCACGCCTGGCCCGGCAACATTCGCGAGCTGCAAAACGTCATTGAGCGCGCCGTCATCCTTTGCGGCGAAGACGGCTACATCCAGCCCGACCTCCTCGGCATCAACGCCCCCCTCCAACTCACCGACGACACTCCCGCTCCAACGCTTTCCTCATCATCCGCCTTAACCGACAACGGCAGTCCTACCCAGACCCTTGCCGACATCGAGAAAGTTCACATCCTCACCGTCCTCCGCCACTGCGAATACAACCGCACCCAAGCCGCCAAGACTCTAGACATCAATATCCGCACCCTCCGCAACAAGCTAAACGAATACAAAGCCGCCGGCGAATCGGTGGACGCCTAACCTCATTCAGAGAAAACCATGGCCCGAAGAAAAAGCCATACAATCCGAGGTGCGGTCATGCCCATTAAGAACCACCCTCTGACACACAAAGAAACCATCAAGAATGCCTTACGGCACCACCAAGCCGGTAACCTAACCGAAGCCGAGCTATTATATCGACAGGTCATCGATGTTGATTCTGATCACCCTGCGGCTAACCACCTATTGGGGGTCATCGCCTTACAAACCGGGGCGCCTAAGGCGGCTGTGACCCTGATGGAAAAATCCATTCACGTTAACCCTGGCGAGGCGGCAGCACATCAAGATTTGGGGTCGGCTTATCAAAACTGTGGCCGATTAAAAGATGCTGCCCTAAGTTTCCGCCAAGCGATAGCCCTGGACCCCACCCAAGCTGCCAGCCACCTAAAGCTGGGAGACATCCTTCAGTTCACCGGGCAACTGGAAGAAGCTGCCACATGTTTCCAATCCGCCATCGCCCTCCAGCCGAGGCTAATTGAGGCACATTTTGCCCTGGGCAAGACCCTACGGAGGTTGGGCAAGTGGACCTCCGCCTTGGCCTGCCTTCAAACCGCGTTGGCAATGCAGCCAAGCCATGTCGACTCACAAATCGAGATCGGTGTGGTGCTCAAGGGCTTAGGCCGGACTAAGGAAGCCATCGTCGCATTCCGGCAAGCCAGTAAACTTGAACCCACCAATGGCCTTGCCCAACTTTATCTCAGTGGCATCTTCAACGAGTTGGGAGCCCTACAAGATGCATTGCCCCACAGTCGAAAGGCCGTGGAGATCCTGCCCGATCACGCCAACGCTCACAACAACCTCGGCTGTACCTTGCTGGACTTAGCCAATCTCAACGAAGCCGCCGCATGTTTCAGACAAGCCGTCAAGCTGCAACCGGATTATCACGATGGTCACAACAATCTAGCCATTGCCCTTCAGGGAATGGGGCGACTGGAAGATGCGGTCGTGAGTTATCGCGAGTCATTAAAAATCAACCCAGACCAGCCCACCGTCCAATTCAACCTGGCATTTGTCAGCCACGATCTCGGCAGGCGTGACGAAACCCGGAAAGCCATCCGGAAGGGAATGGAGTTGATCCCAGCCCGACCCAACCAATCCCCGCCATCCAGCCACTCGGCAGCCGCAAACCACCCGGTGGCCTTGATGCACCTGCCACGTTCCGGCTCCATGTTTTTCCACTCCTTGTTCGATGGCCACCCAGAAATCTCCACCACCCCAGGAGTGTACTTGAAGGGTTTTTTTGCGGAAGAGGTCTGGGAAAAACTTACAACCCCCATGGCAACCTCCGACCCAATAGAAGTGCTGGCAAACAACTTCTGTCGACACTACGACATCCTATTCGACGCCCGCTCACCTGAGCCCGTGTTCGGCAATCCGTTTGGAACTCAAGTCCACCTCGGTCAAGCATCAGGCATGACAACACTCGGAAAAAATCGAGACCAATGGCTCACGCTTGATCGGAAAGCTTTCCTAGAAAACCTCTTGTGTCGCCTGCGAAAAATTGAAGCAATCAACCCAAGGATTTTCTTCCAATTCATCCACGAGGCGTATGACCAAACCCTCGGTCGGACACATAAAAAAAAGGCTATATTTTATCACATCCACAACCCCGGTCTGTACGAAACTGCACATTTTTTAAAGTGGCACCCGCGGGCAAGGTTTCTTTTCCTCATCCGNGATCCGATTAAAGGCTTGGAGTCTTGGCTAGCGGCAGCCATCCCCGGACTCACCGGTGATGACAACTCAGGCTGTAGCGAATCCAGCCTGTCGGTCCGCGAAATCCACCATCGGCTCATGCGGAAAATTCAGAATTATTTTCATTATCTCAACCATCCAGTATACGAACTAGCGCCCACAACAGCAGTACGATTGGAGGACATCAAACGCCGACCCCATGATGTCATGCCCAGCATCGCCCGCTGGATTGGAGTGGAAAACGACAAGCACCTTTACCAATCCACGTTTCAAGACCTAAGCTATTGGGGCCCGANTAGTAATTTGAACCCGGACATCCGAGGTTTTGACACCACCAACATTGACCAAAACGGGAAAGTGCTGTTCTCGGAAAATGACCAGTTTGTTTTCCGGACCCTATTTTANCCTGCCCGCCAACACTTCAAATATGTGAAAGCAGATGAGGTGTCGTTTGAACAGGACTTGAAGGAAGTTGAAAAGCTGTTAAAAGAGCCAATGGATTTTGAAAAAACTCTGTTCAAGAAATATGGCAACCATGACTCCTCAGCCACCAACCAAGGGATGCAATCCATGCTACGGATACAGCTGGATAAAATACGCATCAATCCTTTTAACCAAGTCGGCTCCTACCAACTTCTTCAACTCCTAGGCCCCTGATTTAAATCACACCTAATGAGCTTGTATTCTCTGGATTAAGCCTTCGCCATCATTCTCGGGATTGGAATATTGTCNTTCATTTCAATGACCAAATCCGAATTAAGTGGAGCATCATATACTAAATCAATAACTGGAATGCCTTCCATTACACCTAGAGCGAATTTTGAATAAAGCCCCCTTCGAATCGCGCGCACAAAAAGTCTATTTGTGCTCCGATGAAAACCTCAAAATACTCAGGGAATTGCACTCGAATCCAATCATGCACCTCTTTGAACAGGGACATTGTTGCGACTAATACTGTATGGCTTTAGTTGGCCAACGTTCTAGCTAGACGGCAGATTCGCCGGACGTTGACCAGACGACTAGCGCGGTCGCAGGCTGTGTGAGAGTCGCGAATAGCGTCCCGGACGTCATCGCCGTCAAGTAGCACTGGATGAATGCCTTTTCCGCGCAGACGTTCAGCAGTAGCCATTGCCAGTTTGGTCTTGCCTGCACCTGAGAGAACGGTGATCCAGATGACACGTCCTTGAGCCAATACGTTCATGCGCATTTATCGTATTCCAGCTCCAATCATGACTCCATTCCGGTTGTTCGTGTAGACATTTTTGGCAGGTCCTCAAGTCGGATTCACTGACCACCCTACGCCAGCGGTCTTCGATGAGGGTTACCTAAAATTTCCATTCCGTCTGATAGGAGACTGTGCAGAAGGGTGGTCTTGTCCAGTCTACCGCGGTCGGTGTCTTCAAAATCGTACAAGCATTGCCGGATGCATTGCCAGCCAGCGGATGTGGTTTCTAAAAAGCCCATGTACTGGCCCTCGATATCCGAAAGACAGTCCGTGTGNNAANCTATGTCGGAAAGGTGACCGACGGCGTCTAAACGGAAGGTCTCGGCATCCTCGAGGGGATCAGCGAATCTTTCCTTCCAAAGTGACAGCCATTCTTGGTCNTAACTGATGACGAGNTTACTGTGGTTGGCNCTAAGTTGGGTGATAATNTCGGGGTGGTAGANGATGTCGGAGTATGAGATNAGGCAGTCGTGTTNCTTGAGCCACTCATCGGCACAGGTAAGGGTNGTGACCATGTTGGTCTCGGCCCAGCGGGGGTTTTCANANAACGTGCAATCNGCGGGTTGCAGACNGTGGGCNANGNAGCCACGGACGAGGGCGATGTCNCGAATGCCGGCNGNNNGCAAGGCAGCCAGNTGCCAATCAAGCAAGGTGCGGCCAGCGATGGNNGTAAGGCACTTGGGCTGTTCGCNGGTTAGGCCACNCATGCGAGAGCCACGGCCANCGGCAAGAATTATGGCGCNCATGGGATACNTCCTCCGAATATGGTTTGGGCCAGCGTTTTGTCNAACGTTGAGGCGGGATTATCGCGCTCGGGGTGCCACTGGATTGCGNTGATTGGGGCTTCGCGATGGCGGGCAGCCTCAACGCAACCGTCCGGGCTGGTGGCAAGTAGTTCCAGCGCCGGAGCCAGCTTGGCGGCTTGGATTGCCCAGTTATGATAGGAGTTCACGATGGTTCCGTCGTGAACCCCCAGATCGTTGGATATATTGCGTGACGAAATTGGGCGCTCGACAGCGACGTGTAGACTGGGTTCGCATGGAACCAGCAGCCCTTTGAAATGGTGTTGAAGAAGTTGTAGACTGCGGCAAACGCCAAGAACTGGCAGGTGGCTTTTTATGGCGTGGTTTAAAAGGGCCTGTTCGGTGAGATCGCGTTACAGGCAGGAACCGATATCGTTGCCACCGGTGAAAATGAGGCCGTCGAGCTGCAATTCCTGTGCTAGGTCGGTGACGGGTTCACCAAGGTTCGGGATCGGCATCCATGTAGCATGTGGAAGAGTACGAGACATAAATATACCCCAGTCTCGTGCGAGACAGTCGCGAGTTTCGCCGTNACGACTTTCGGCCACGCNCATAGTTATGCCAATGCGATCAGCCATAAACGGGTCGGAGGATGTTTGCACCTGCATCCAGTTCCACAAGATCGGAACCGGAGATGCGCTCAAAGGTTTGCAAGCCCACGCCAATGGCTGCGGGAAGCCCCAGTTCGGCACAACGGATGGTCATATGGGAATTTGCGCCACCATACTGGCTAACGAGACCAGCAATGCCGCGGGTGAATATCCAGTCGAAACCGGGATCGGCGTTCTCAATGCAAATGATGCGCCCCTCGAGATCAAGGTTGCCTTGGGCNCGGTTGTCNAGTTGCAGTGGCCGTCCCTCGATGCGCTTGGCTGTGACAAAATTCGGCGTGCTGCGATGCAGAGGAACGACAAACAGATCGCGCCGGTCGCGAATAAGGTATCCAAGGCGAATACCACTCATGGACTCAGCGTCGGCACGGTTGGCCTCGGCGCGCGCGCGGAAATGTTCGCTCGGGGTTTTTAAGACTGGGCTGGCCTGCTGCTCCAGAAGATCATGAATGGTGAGATGCGAAAGAGCTTCCCGGTCCAGGCCAATTTGTTCGCCCCAGTGAGCGATGAGTTCGAGAGCGTCGGAAAGGTGGCGAGTGAAGATGAACTTGGCACGCTCCCGATTGGCAATGGCCAAACGAGCGTAGGCGAGAAATTGGTTAGGATCGACATANCCAAGGCCTGCAGCCTTGAACAGGCGGCTGAGCCGAAGNGCCTCAAGAGAGGACCAGTCGAAGGGTATCTTTTTTTCCACGGGGACGGGCAGGGCTTCGGCTTGAAACAGGTCTTCACGCTGGTCGTATCGCAGGGAGTTAATATCGTAGGTCCCAGGGCGCAAGTGGCCGTAGCGCTGAAGGAAACTGCTACGGCAGGCAGGGCTGGCGGCAGCCATTGCAAAATCCTGAGTGAAGTCGGTTGTGATGGTATGNAGGGATTGTTTGAATTCATCGAGCCNACNNGGNTCAAGNGCCTCGCGAACGATTGCGGATCGGAGAAGTGTCTCGGCGATAAAGGCGTGNCGAGCGATAATAGAAAAAGGCAGGGTGCCGAGTTGGCGACATTCGTCTAGCAGAACTGGCAAAAGGCTGAGAGCTGGCCGTTCGCGAAGCTGNTCGCGACGAAGGGATTGAAGTTTTTCCAAACGACCAATTTGCATTAAGGCCTGAGGAAGGGAGGCGTCGGGTTGCAGATTCAGNTTTTTGCGAGTGAGTTGGGCAAGTTTGTCACGGTATTCATCACAGGCGGTGGGGCACAGAACTCCAGTGTAACGCCGTGCGTGGTCGCGATCGAAATTGAAATCGATAATGGTTTGGGCAACCTCAAATTCGACTTTATCGTGGAATTCTGGGTTTTCCTCAAGCCGGTCGAGCCAAGCATTGATCAATTTCCGTCTGGTTTCAGAGGGCAATCCGGCTGGCAGGAAGGAGTTGAAGCTGGCGCGCACATCGATATAGGGCTGACCGCCCAAAGTAACAAGCAGGGGGGTATGCGGAACAGGTTGGTAGCCCATGGCAATCCGGGCTTCCTGCCAAGTGGAGTCAGTGATGAGGTTGCGGTATAGCGACACAGCAAGTGGACGCGGGTGTGTGCCAATGATCTCGGCCGGATTCCAGTCGGGCATCTGGCCAAGAATAGTGCGACTGCCAGCCAGATGGGGTCGTGGACGCGAGTGTTCGGTGAGAAAAACTCCCGCCTGCTCCANAGCGCCGNCAACATGCTCACTGATGTTTGGCATCCAATTGTCGCGCGCGGCGATGCGGCGAACTTGCAGGAGGTGCAACAGACCATCGGAAGTCCTGGCAAACTCGATATCCAGCGGGATGCCGACGCCACAGATGGATTCCAACTCGCGTGCAAAAGCAAGTAACTCGGCGACGCGCGGGGAATCCAGATGGTCGCCAATACAGTCACGATGAATCAGCACGGTTTTATTGACACCGTTGCCGCTAGTGATGGTGTCAGAACGGCCGCTTTCGTCATCGTAATTCAACACATAATAAGGTGCGCCAGTATCCACCTCATGGGTCATCATCACGCCACTGAGAACAATATCCTGCAACATTGGCTGGATCAGCACTTGGTTGGCGGCATTGGGCTCAAAGGAGGCGAGCACATCTTCAACTGCCTTTCGAATAGCGGCGGAATCTGTGCTATTGATATCCAAACAGGAAGTAAATGCGCCGGCCTGAGATGCGCTGCTGGAATCTTCATTAATGGCACTGCTGCGAATTGCGATTGTATGAGGACTGAAGTACTGGGAGACGTTTCCCACAAGCAATTCGCTTTGCTTGGTCCAATCGGCATGGCTGAAAACCATTTGTTCTGGAATTTGAGCATGGCTAACCCATGGGCGAAGCCGATCCAATGTTTCAGCCTTGGTTCCGAACCGAAATGCAGGATCAATTATATATTTCGCCTCACGGCAATAATTGCCTGAAGTCGCTCGAACTTCGCTTATGGCGACTGGACTCATTAAAGATTGCCTCAAAAATGAGGGGAAAATGGTTTTTTTATCTATTAATACTAGTTCTACGAATCTACGGAGCATGAATAATGCCAAAATAAAGTAGAATACTCTGAATGCGCAAAGAGGGGCGGCCCCAAAGGACCGCCCCAGCTATCTCCTGTTACCCAGCTCCCGTCGATTGGTTTACGCGAGAAGCTTAAGTGCCGATTGCGAGAGCAGGTTAGCCTGTGAGAGCATGGCTGTGCCGCTCTGCACAAGGATTTGCTGCTTGGCATAGT
>PBPF01000116.1 GCA_002724615.1 Verrucomicrobiales bacterium
GGACGTTGAACATCCTGATGGATGGGTTGAGGTGTAGATGGCTGGGCTGGTAGTTTAATGGAAGTGGTGTCGGACTCAGCTGAAGCAGTGGTCAATAAGGATGCGCCACGACCTTCTGTCCGGATCCACTCGGCTATGACGTCTGCATTTGCCGGACGGCGGTGTGCCTCCTTTTGCAAGCAAGCCATAACCATGGCGCTAACGTAGTCGGGAATGTGGTTCTTTAGCCCAATTTCGGTCAATCTGGAGTGCATGCTCGGCGCTGGTTCATGGATAACCTGATAACTGATGTCGCCCGTGTAAAATGGAGCCCGACTGGTTAGGAGATCGTACAGAGTCGCACCCAGTGAGTAGATATCATCACTGGCCTGCGGCACTTCTCCGCGGGTTTGCTGCGGGCCCATAAACATTCGTGTGCCCATAATGAAGCCGGCTGTAGAGGAGCGACTGGCGGAATCGACCATGGAAGCAGCAATCCCAAAGTCGGCAAGTTTTAGGTTGCCCCGCATATCAAGCATGAGGTTCGAAGGCTTGATATCGCGGTGGACAACGCGTTGCTTGTGGGCAAAGGCAAGTGCCTCGCAAAGCTGAACAGTAAGTGGCTGCAGCTCTTGCCAGCGCATGAGATTATGTTCCTTACGGGCGCGAACAGTAGCCAGATCGGTCCCCTCAACAAACTCCATGGCAATAAAAGGCTGCCCATCAGGCGGAATGATAAGGTCGTGAATACGAATGATGTTTGGGTGAGAGAGGCGACGAGTTTTTTGAGTTTCCCGCTTCAGTTCACTGATAGATTGGGCATCCCCAGCCATCTCAGGCGGCAAGCGCTTGAGTGCGACATCTTCATCAAGCTGCTGGTCGTTAGCCAGCCAGACTTCACCCCGACCTCCGCGCCCTAGCATGCGAACCAAGAGATATCGCCCAGCTAACACTGCGCCTGGCCCTAGGTCACCGGCTTCTGGTTCCAATAATATCTGGAGATCTCCGACGCTAAATTGCTGCCCAGTTTGAAGTCGCAATTTGCCACGTACAGCAATGTCATCAATAAAAGTACCAGCACTGCTGCCCAAGTCCTCCACGAACATGCCTTCCGGTGAGAGTGTCAGCCGGGCGTGTTCCCATGAGATGTGTTCCGCATTAATTAAAATAGAAGACTTTTCATCACGACCGATAGAATGGACCCCCTCTCCCAACAAGAGTTCACCCAGCACGACCCCAGTGCTGTCGACGACCTTGGCCTTGACGCGAATGTCCGGCACGAAGGCGGAGTGTAGACCAAAGACACGCCCTGCGGAAGGCAAAGAATGGCGGAGAGAGAGGGATTCGAACCCTCGGAAGAGAATTAACCCTTCACAGGTTTAGCAAACCTGCGCCTTAAGCCACTCGGCCACCTCTCCGGTGGCGGCATTCTTGCCTCAGGAAGGGTGCTCCGGCAACGAAATTTGTGAGTAAACCGGCCATGTTAAAAAAAGACCAACCGGCGATACAGGTTCATTCTATTTGTTTAACTTCATTCGCAAGTAATATGGCGTCAAGGTCCCGCAATGGCGTGGACCACCCTCATCTTCCAACTGGAAATGGGCGTGATGAGAAATTTCATCTATGCCAATCAAAGTTTTGTCGGCCAAATGCCGAGCCTCTATTCGATGATTCCGGCCTGCCCGAAGGCCTCTTAACTACTGATTTCGCAGCCGGCAGTCTAACGCATGAATCATCAGGCGGAATGTTTGCGCGTATCCATTCCCTTAGTCGTCAGACTGCCCATCTTGATCATCATTCCGCTTGGGCGGAAGTTGGATACGAATAGTTTTACGTCCTTTGTCGTCATCGTCGGATTCATTATCCAAATCCCCCGACATATCTCTTTCCCATGCATCAAGGGCTCGAGTCGGCGGAATCCCCCCAAAAGCTACCGCCATAAAAACCGGCAGAAAAAATCCCATCGTGTTGGCGGCATTACGAATCAATTGGCAGATGGCGTCGGGCTGCACATCCCCGTATTCAGGCAGAGCACAGGTTGCCCGGGCTGAAATCACTCCCTCATCATAATCAAACTCGAGCCTCACCTTCCCGGTACAGGATGACAGACGCGCAAGTAGTTCAGCTACAGCAGCCTTTGACTTTATGGGCACTTTTGGGCCTGCAAATACCGTAACCATCCCATAGTCACCAGACTCATGTACCAGCAGATGGTGAATCCCCGATCGGCAATACAAAACCCCTCGCAAATCCGTGCCCTCATCACCCAAGTGATAGCCAATGTTTGCTTCTTCACAAAACGCAATTGCTGCTTCTACAAAGTTACTCATCAGGATCGCCCTCTTTAACAATGTACCACATTTTTCTGAAAAAGCAAAAATGCCTTAATGGACGGACAATGTACCCTGATTCATACTCAATATATTGACTATATGGGTCGAAGCACCTCGTATTGACTTGCCAATTAGCCTGACGAATTCGAACATTTCGGCGTGGAGATTGTTTTGCCCATTTTTCTTTTTATCGCCGGATTTTGCATCGGCGCTTGGCTGATGCGATTGGTAAACCAGAAGGAATTGGAGGCACGCGAAAGCTCGTCAGCAGAAATGGAATTAGCCTTCAGCAAGTTGTCAAAAGAAGCTCTCTCTGAAAGCCAAAAGCAGTTTTTGGAATTAGCGAAATACGAATTCGATAAATTACAGTCCAGCTCAGGCGAGCACTTAAGTCAGAAAAAGGAGCTAATTGACGCCAGCCTAAAGAACATCGACAAATCGCTGCGCCAACTTGGCGAAGGCACGACTGGGCTTCGTGAGCAAATGAGAATCTCGGGCGACCGGATTGATAGCCTGAATACAACAACGGATCAACTTCGTGCTATTCTTTCCAGCAGTCAAGCACGTGGACAATGGGGTGAAAGAATGGTCGAGGATATCCTGGAGTTCCTGGGTTTAGTGGAAAAAGTTAACTACACAAAACAATCCCAAGAAGGAGAAGGCCGGCCGGATTTCACATTCATGCTACCTAAGGACAAGCGCTTGAATATGGATGTCAAATTCCCCATAGCCCACTACGAGGAATATTTGGCCACGGATGATGAAAAGCTGAGACTAGCAGCAAAGAAACAGTTTCTGGCTGATATCCGAAACCACGTGCGGGCCGTTTCGCAGCGCTCATATGTAGATCCAGCTGGAGGCACAGTCGATTATGTTCTGCTGTTCATACCCAATGAGAGCATTTACAGCTTCATCAACCGGGAAGATCACGAATTGATCGATTTTGCGATGGAGCGCAAAATTGTTTTGTGTTCGCCGTTGACGCTCTATGCAATCCTGTCACTTATACGTCAATCTGTGGCCAGCTTTGCCGTAGAACAAAAAGCAGGTGATTTGCAAAAGTTAGTACAAGACTTCAGCCTTCAATGGGAAAAATACGGGGAAAAGCTTGATGCGATGGGCAAATCGTTGGGCGCAGCGCAAAACCACTTTGAAGGATTACAAACCACACGGGCAAATACCCTTGAAAAACCCATGCGAAAGATTCTTGACCTAAATCTGGATCAGCAAGAGGACGATCCTTCGCTGCCTGAATCAAAACAGTAAACTTCTGACGTTGATTGCTCGAATTGCCGTTTTGTGCTAGGAGTCAAAGACCTTATGCAACTTGTCCGCATTTTTTTAATCATCCTGACAAGCGCTGTCTTATCTGGAGCGGAGCCGTTACCCGAAGTTGTTAGTTTCAATCGGGATATCCGGCCGATTCTCTCCGATAATTGCTTCCTGTGTCATGGACCGGACAAGGGCCGGCGCAAGGCAGGATTGCGGCTTGATCTTGAGGCGGAAGCGACCAAGGAACGCAAAGGCACCCGCGCTGTCTCCCCACGTGATTTGGCGGAAAGCGAGCTGTGGACAAGGATTACTTCAAGCGACGCTGATGAAAAGATGCCGCCAAAGGATTCAAAGAAATCGTTGAACGCAAGAGAAATTGCGCTGGTAAAAAAATGGATTGAACAGGGTGCAAAATACGAAGGGCACTGGGCATTTATATCTCCCAGAGCAACGGACTTGCCGGCAACAAAATCCAAATGGGGAAACAACCCAATTGACCGTTTTGTTCTCGCGCGAA
The DNA here is from genome assembly GCA_002724615.1 of Verrucomicrobiales bacterium. Lineage (GTDB taxonomy): Bacteria > Verrucomicrobiota > Verrucomicrobiia > Limisphaerales > UBA1100 > UBA6614. The sequence goes on from PBPF01000116.1 coordinate 4,102, forward strand.
TGGAATCCAAAGGATACCTGCCATCCCGTGAGGCAACACGGGAAATCTTGATTCGGAGAGTGACATTTGACCTCACCGGCCTTCCGCCAACATTAAAGGAGGTGGATGCCTTCGTAAAAGATAAGAGCCCGGATGCGTACGAAAAGGTTGTCGACCGCCTACTATCAACCAAGGCATATGCAGAACGCATGACGCTGCACTGGATGGACGTAGCGCGTTACGGTGACAGCAGTGTACATCACGCAGACGGGCCACGCACGATGTGGCCGTGGCGCGACTGGGTGATCGATGCTTACGATAAAAACAAGCCGTTTAGCGACTTCGCAACGGAGCAACTGGCAGGCGACTTGATACCCAATGCTACAGTTGCACAAAAAGTGGCCACGGGCTTCAACCGAAATCATGGAACGACGGATGAAGGAGGGCTAATCGTCGAGGAATATCGCGTGGAATACGTAGTGGATCGTGTGAAGACAACAGGCAATGTGTTCCTTGGCTTGAGCGTTGAGTGCGCACAGTGCCACAGCCATAAGTACGACCCAATCAGCCAGAAAGAGTATTACGAGTTTTTTGCTTTTTTTAATAACAACGCAGACAGCGGCAAACAAACACGCAACGGAAATGCGCCGCCGATGGTCAACGTGGTTAGCCCGGACAACCAAGCGAAATTGAAGTTAGCCGAGGAACGCATAAAGACACTGGACCGGCAACTTGCTGAACACAAAAGGAATGCCGGGCCATCATTTGAGAAATGGGCGACGGCTGCAGCCAAGAATCTGGGGAAAAAGCCCGTTGAGCCGTCGGGCTTAATGGCGCATTTGCCCCTGGATGTGTTCAAAGGCCGTAAAACGGCGGATGTAGTAAATGAAAAAGCAACGGCCAACTGGGAAGGTGGCGGACGGACAATTGGCGGAAAATTTGGTGGTGCATTTCGCGTGGAAGGCAATGGGTTCATAAACGTTAAAGGCATCCAGCCACCAGAATGGAATCAGCCGTTCAGTTTCGGCTGCTGGGTTAAGCCAGACGCGGGCAACGCCAGTGGGGCGTTGTTCAGTAAAATGAACGAAGCAAACGCATTTCGCGGATTTGACTTTTGGCTTCAAAACGGAGCGCCGGGCACACATTTAATCAGCCAGTGGCAGGGCAACGCGGTAAAGGTAGTGGGCAAACAAAAGGTCAAGGCCAAGGAGTGGTCGCATGTGTTCGTTACATATGATGGTTCGGGAAAGGCGACGGGCACGCGCGTTTATCTAAACGGCAAACTGATCGCCCACAATGTGGAAGCTGATGGACTAAACGGAACAATCCAGACACCAAAGGATTTTCGTATCGGAAGGCGGTTCAGCTCGGCCCAAGCAAACAACATCGAAATCGATGATGTGCGCCTGTACAACCGGGCCTTGACCACCGCTGAAGTGGCATCACTTGCGGGCAATAACCCGATCGCCCCACTTCTGGCAATAGCTCCGGACAAGCGCGATGCGCGACAGAAGGAAACTCTCTTGAATCATTTCCTCCAGAACATCGATAAGAATTACCAGAAACTCATTGCTGAAAAACGTGCCGCCGAAAAACAGCGAGCTGATATTAGCAAAAGCAAAATCACCTCAATGGTCATGGGGGATCGCCCTCAAATGCGCCCCACCTACCTTCTGGAGAGGGGTCATTACGAGCACGCCAAGAAGGATGAAGTCATCAAGCCGAATGTGCCGTCATTCCTCCCACCAATGCCGGAGGATACACCCGCCAACCGCCTTGGCTTGGCCAAATGGCTAATGCGCCCGGATCATCCTTTGACGGCACGCGTGGCAGTAAACCGCTACTGGTCACTCCTTTTTGGTCGCGGCATTGTGCAGTCAGTCTCCGATTTTGGCACACAAGGCGAATGGCCAAGCCACCCGCAGTTGCTCGACTGGCTGGCTTTGGACTTTATCAAGAGCAAATGGAACATAAAGCGCGCCCTAAAACAAATGGTGATGAGTGCCACCTACAGGCAGTCATCGCGCATTACACGGGATCTGTATGTAAAAGACCCCACCAATATTTTGCTGTCACGCGGACCACGTTTTCGATTACAGGGCGAGTTTGTGCGCGACAACGCACTAGCGGCCAGCGGATTACTGGTTCGCAAGGTTGGCGGTCCCGGAGTGCGACCATACCAGCCACCAGGGCTATGGAATGAAGTCAGCCTGAGCGGGAATGTGCGCTTCCGCCAAGACAAGGGTGAGGGACTTTACCGGCGCAGCATGTACACCTATTGGAAGCGCTCTGCGCCAGCGCCATCGATGACTATTTTTGATGCTCCCACACGAGAAAAATGCATGGTCGAACGCCCTCGCACAAATACACCACTGCAAGCTTTGGTATCGCTAAATGACCCACAATTTATTGAGGCGGCTCGTCACCTGGCCAAACGCATCATGAAAGAAGGCGGCGTCACCCCCGAGGAACGCATCACGCATGGCTACAGGCTCGTGGCTTCACGCTCACCCAAACCGGCGGTTGCTGGAATTCTTGCTAACTCATTCCGCGAAGAACTCGCCAATTACAAGAAGAATCCCGCCGAGGCGGTGAAACTTCTCCAGGTAGGCGACAGTAAACACGACGAATCCCTGGAACCTTCGGAGCACGCTGCATGGACCATCATTGCCAGCATCCTCCTCAACCTTGATGAAGTCATCAACCGTCTTTAAATCATGAATCCAGTTTACGAGAATGGACTGCTGCAAACGCGGCGTGAGCTGATTTTCAACTCCGCCAAATGCCTCGGCGGCGCTGCGCTGGGCTCGCTAATGGCTCCCGGCTCTATTGCCGCCCAGCCGCGCCCCAATCCCAATGGTGGCTTGGCTGGCGTGCCCCATTTTCCCGCCAAGGCAAAGCGCATTATAATGCTATTCTTCTCAGGCGGCCCCAGCCACATCGACATGTTCGACTACAAGCCGGCCATGCGCGATTTTCACGGCGAAGAATTACCTGACTCTGTTCGACAAGGACAGCGACTCACTACGATGACCAGTGGACAAAAATCGTTTCCCTGTGTTGCCCCCATGTTCAAATTTGAGCGAAAGGGAAATCACGCCACATGGGTGAGCGAAAAACTGCCGCATATTGGCAATATGGTTGATGACATAACCATCATCAAGTCGATGCACTCGGAGGCAATCAACCATGACCCTGCAATCACATACATCCTGACTGGCACACAACAGTTGGGCAAACCAAGTTTCGGCTCCTGGATCAGCTATGGCCTCGGGAGCCCGAACCAGAATCTCCCATCATACATTGTGATGATCTCACGAGGATCTGGAGCAGCCAATCAGGCACTATATTCTCGACTATGGAGCAGCGGGTTTTTGCCAAGCAAACACCAAGGCGTCAATCTGCGCAGTGGCCGCGACCCGGTATTGTATCTAAAAAATCCACAGGGCATCGACCGCAACCTACGCCGGCGCATGCTCGATGGGATTGCAAAAATCAATCAGGAACAATTTAATGAATTCGGCGACCCAGAAACACAAACACGAATTTCACAATATGAGATGGCATTCAGGATGCAAGCGAGTGTGCCGGAACTCATGGATGTCTCCGATGAATCAAAATCAGTGATGGAATTATACGGGCCGGATGCTGCAAAGCCTGGTTCCTTCGCCCGTAATTGCATCCTGGCCCGCCGAATGGCCGAGCGCGGCGTTCCGTTTATCCATTTGTTCCACCGAGGCTGGGATCATCATGGTNGTCTTCCCGGAAAAATCCGCAATCAATGCCGAGATATTGACCAACCGGCGGCCGGCCTCCTCAGAGACCTTAAACAACGTGGCATGCTCGATGAAACCTTGGTGATATGCGGAGGGGAATTTGGCCGGACAATTTACTCGCAAGGCAAGTTGACCAAGAATAACCATGGCCGCGACCATCACGGACGCTGTTTTACGACTTGGGTAGCCGGCGGCGGCTTTAAAGCCGGCTACGAACACGGACAAACCGACAATCATAGCTACAATATCGTCAAGGATCCGGTGCATATTAATGACCTTAACGCCACTCTACTTCAGCAAATGGGCATCGACCACGAGCGCTTGACGTATCGATTCCTCGGTCTCGACCAACGTTTAACTGGCGTCGAAGGCGCAAAGGTGATTCCGCAGCTGGTGGCTTGAGCGGACGCTCTTTCAGGCTCGGAACATTTTCAGTAGACAAACCCACCTATTCTGTTGAGGCGGGTTTTTCATCGTCCATGTACTGGTCCACGATGGCTGCACCAACAGAATCGCCAAAGCAATTCACCGCCGTCCGAAAACGGTCCAGCAACCAATCCACCATGAGAATCAGGCTAATACCCTCCACTGGCAACCCTACAGCATTCAGCACAATCAACATCGTGACCAATCCGGCCTCCGGGATCCCGGCTGCTCCAATCGCCGCCAGCGTAGCAGTGATAGCAATGGTTACTTGTGCCATCATATCTAACTCCTGCCCGGTGAATGGGAAATAAATTTGGGCAATGAATATTGCAGCGGCGGCCTCGTACAGTGCCGTACCATCCATATTGATTGTAGCACCTAGAGGTAATACAAACTTGGTTGATTTCTTTGAAACACCAGCCTTATCAACCGCACATTCCATGGTTACTGGCAAGGTTGCCGAGGAGCTAGCTGTTGAAAAAGCGGTTAGCACTGCCTGAGACATATTTTGAAAAAAGGTGAATGGATTTTTTCGGGTAAAGAACCAGTAAAGAATAAACAAGGTAACAAAGGCGTGAAAAGCGAGCCCCAGTATAATGGTCAATATATATGCACCTTGTTGACCGGCCATTTCAGCAATCTTCCCCTCCAGATTAGCCTCACCAAATTTGGAAGCTACCAAACAAAATATCCCTATCGGCGCGATGTTCATCAGAAGCATCACAAATGACATCAGCGCGTCGTTGAACTGATTGATCATTCGGGTAATCGCAAACACCTTCTCTCCCATTGTCGTCAGCATCGCCGCAAAAATGATGCTGAACACGATCAGCGGCAACAGGTTCATCTCGGCTGCTGATTTAAAAAGGTTATCAGTCACAAGCATCTTCAAGATATTCTCAAGAATATGCCATATGGTCTTTTCCTCCCCTGCGGACTTGCGTTGAGCCACCGCCTTTGCATAAGCCTTATCAGCGTTATCAGCATTGGCTTGGGCTTCATCAACAGCGATCTTTAGCTTTTCATTGTCAGCGTCCTTGCTGAAATCTGCCTTGGCTTTTGCCAATTTTTTTGCAGCCTCTTGTTGTGTCTTTTTAGCCTCCTTTTCTGCTTCTATTGAATCCTCACGCTTCTTCTCAGCTTCCACAGCATGAGCCGCCTCCTCGTTCTTTGAAGTATCTTCATCAAGTTTCTTTTTCTTGCTTGCTTTAAGTTCAGCTAAATCAGCTTCCGCTTTGACCTTTTCTTCGCCAGTAGAGTTTTCAACCTTTGCTTGTGCCGCAGCTAAATCCTTATCAACACCCGGCTCAAAAATATTCACGACGATTAACCCCACCGTGACGGCCAGAACCGTAGTGCACATGTAATACGCAATTGCCACACCGCCGGGTTTCCCGAGTTTACGAACATCCCCAAGGCCCAAGATACCGCTCATGACTGATGACACCACCAAAGGTACCACCATCATCATGAGGAGACTCAGGAATACCTCGCCGCCTACCTTGAATTTAACAGCGATTCCGGGCGCAAAGAACCCGATGGTTATGGCTGTGATTATAGCGCCAATGATAAAAGCTGTGAGGTTTCCGTGTCCCGCTGGTTTTTCTTCGCTCATGACAAGAAATGATCTTATCTGTCAGAATGGTACCCGCGAAAAACTATGGCGCAAGGGTTATTTCTGTTGATGACAATTCATGGCAGGAGTATTACCGCAAGTCTTGTCAGGATTAATCTTCTTCTCCAAAACAGGTACCAGAAGAGTATCTAAAATTAGCTGAAAAAGGTGGTAGAGCACTAAAGGAACAGCCCCAAATGGTACATGCGCAACCAATGCAGGAGCGCCACCTGGATGATCCAGAAAAAATGTCCGCCATATGAACATCCCGTTTGGTAGCGTCTTCTGGGAACCGCAAAAGATGACAGCTGATCGCTCATTCCAGGACAAGCGCAGCATCCCAGTGGAAAGAAGGATGGAGCCAAGTAAAAGGAGATGCAGCACGGCACTCGCGCCAAGAAAACGCAGGGCTAGCGAAGGCGCACTCTGCAGTTCTTTTTCTGCGGCAGAAAAACCAGCATAAACAAACATGAGGATAATGATTTGCGGAGCAACCTTTATGACGGGATGGAACTTAACTGTTTTTTCCCAAAATATCCGCCGCACTATCTGCCCCAATAGAATTGGCAGAAGCACTACGAGAATCATGCGCTGAATCATGTTTACCAATGGAAATTCAATAGTTGCACCGATGCTGACCTGAAGAATGAGCGGAGTAAGGATAAAGGTGAGCCCATTGGAGAGGAGCGTGCAAATCAGGGCTAGTTCCCGACTGCCACCAGCCATGTGTGTAAGGGCGATGGCGGATGCAAGACTGCCAGCTTGAGCGGCCATGATCATCATCGCAGTTGTGAAATGTGGCTCATTAGCTGGCGCGAAAAGGATCGCAAGCCCAAAGGCAACAGTGGGCGCGATAAGGTAAATATGTGCCAATGCCACTAGCCAAGCTTTCCAATTAGCGGCCTGAGCGGCTAGCTTTCTGGCGTCCATCATAAAGGAGGTCAGGAACAGCATGACGCCGACAAATACTTGGATGACCCAACTCGAGTGCGCCAGCAATTCACCACCTTCGGGCCACGCTAGACCGATGGGAATCAAAAGAATCAAACAAGCAAGAAACCAGTAGCGCTTAATTGCACTCACTCTCTCCCCGACCTTTCCCCTGAACAACAAGCAGTATTTGAAATAAACTGCAAAACGCCAATTAACCTACACACGACAAACAATTTGAATTCGCTGGTATATTGCCAAGCTTCCATATTCACCGCAAAAGCCTAACGCACGCCAAGGGCCTTGTGCAAATCGCGCAGCACGTGTGCCATAAACGGGTAACGCTGGTCGGGCAAAAATGAAAGGCACTTCATAAGAAGGCTATCCAACACGACCGGGACGTTCGGGTTTAGATCGCGCGGCCGTCGAATTAGATACTTTGGGTTCAACTGGTTGCGAAGCACCTCCTGGGGCGACTGGCCTTCGAATGGCTTGATGCGAGTAACCAGCTCGTAGGCTGTAACAGCAAACGAGTAAATATCGGCGCGCTGATCAACCTCCCAACCCTTTGCAATTTCAGGCGGCATATAAAGTGGTGTGCCTGATTTGCGGGGAAGCTTGGCCGGCTTATCTGGAATGGGCAATGCTGTATCAAAATCACATAGCATCAATGTTCCACCACGGCTGATCTGCAAGTTCTCCGGCTTGAAATCCAAATGCATAAAACTATTTCCATGCACATGTGCCAACGCACCTGCCATGTCTACCAAAAGATCACTGAGGCTGTCATGCAACAAAGGGGAATCCTGAATCATCAAAGTGCGCAGATTAGCTCCTTCCACATAATCCAGCAGCATGTAGCTCCGCCCTGATTTTCGGCCATGTTTAATGTAACGAATGACATTGGGATGTGGCTTGATTTTAGCCATCACCTCACAACCACGCCTAAACATTTTGGGGCCAGACGATGTGATACTGAAATTGTTGTTGAGGAGCCTCAATGCGTAGTTGCGCCCAGCTTTATCAGTGGCTAGCCAAATAGTAGCAAGACCGCCTGAGCATATTTTCTCCCTCAAGCGATAATCGCCGAATAGTTCATTTTGCTTGATCGCGATGAAGCCTCCTATCGGTTTGACTGATACGTGTCCCTATCAAAATTTGAGCATTTTAACAACCAAAACCGAATCTGCTTGGCTCGGGCCAACAATATCCATGTAATGGGCCCGTGTCTGGATTGCGACCTGCATGGTTTACACTCGGCTATCTCGTGTTTGCCTTTGTAGGTGGAGCGTTACTTGCACCTTGGGCATGGTGGGCCGTGCACGGGGATGTACCTGCTCTATCTTTCTTTGATTTTTTGGAGCGGCATGATGATTTCCATCGCTACGTAAACCGATGCGTGCTTGGACTGGCCATTTTAGCCCTTTGGCCAACACTAAAACTTGCTGGCAGTGCCTCAAGTTACGACATGGGCTTAGCCAAAAGCGGCTTAGAGAAACGCAATTTGATTGCCGGCTTTTCGATCGGTATCGGGTCATTGGCGGCGCTGGCCGTTCTTGGCATCGCCATTTCACCAATGCGCTTAAACCTAGACTATTCCGCTGCTGAATGGGGGCGACATCTGCTCAATGCAGGTATCGCAATGGTACTGGTGTCCATTCTAGAGGAAATCCTGTTTCGCGGTGTGCTCTTCGGCAACCTGCGCCGCGCAATCCCGTGGCAAACGGCAGCTTTAATGGCCTCTTTGATATTTGCGTCTGTCCATTTTCTCGGTGCACGCCCAGAAAACCCTGATCCTATGCATTGGCACACTGGAATCACTTTTCTGGGCTCCATGTTTCACCTTGGCCCTTGGTGGCTGCCTAAGTTCTTGAGCTTGTTTTTGGCTGGCGTAGTTCTCTGTTGCCTCTATCAAAGGACAAATAACCTCTATTGCTCAATTGCAGTACACGCCGGCTGGATACTGGGTGGCAAGACGCTCGTAATGGTGACCGACTATAACGCGGTTAAGGGTGCCTTCAGCCCTCTTGACACCGTGCTTTGGGGCAAAACCAATATTCTTGAAGGACGCATGACAGCAGGACTACTGCTGTGCATTGCATTCTACCTATTTTATTACTTGGAAAACCAACAAGAACAAGCCGAACCCGACTTGGCGGACGCAACGTGATACAGGCTGGAGCTTGGTGTACCCCGGGCAGTGCCATGCCTGTGGTGTAAATTTAAATAGTCGCATTCAGAACTCCATCTGCGATTCGTGCCGAGCAACCATCC